>JAYVXY010000001.1:0-2875 GCA_043784785.1 Aestuariivirga sp.
CTGGCATAGAGGCCGTTCTTTTTATTCAGCAATTCCTTGTGGTTGCCTTGCTCCACAATCCGCCCCTTATCCATCACCACCAGCCGGTCCATGGCGGCAATTGTAGAAAGGCGGTGGGCCACGGCGATCACGGTTTTGCCTTCCATCAGCGTATAGAGGTTTTCCTGAATGGCGGCTTCGACTTCGGAATCAAGCGCTGAGGTTGCTTCATCCAAAATCAGAATTGGCGCATTCTTGAGCAATACGCGGGCGATGGCGATGCGCTGGCGTTGACCACCAGACAGCTTGACGCCGCGCTCACCAACATGGGCCTCAAGACCTTTGCGGCCATTGGGATCAACCAGATTATCGATAAACTCATCGGCATGGGCCTTTTGGGCTGCGGCCATGACTTGTTCAATCGTTGCATCTGGTTTGCCGTAAGCGATGTTATCGCGCACCGAGCGATGCAGCAGGGAGGTATCTTGGGTCACGACGCCAATTGCAGCGCGCAGAGTTTCCTGTTGCACGTCAGCTATATTCTGGCCGTCAATAGTTATGCTGCCGCTGCCTACGTCATAGAAACGCAGCAACAAATTGGCGAGGGTGGATTTGCCAGCACCCGATCTTCCCACCAATCCCACTTTTTCGCCGCGCTTAATGGTCAAAGTGAAGCCATCGATCACATCGTGGCCGCGCTTTGAAATGGATTGGCCATAATTGAAGTGCAGTTTCTTGAATTCAACTTCACCATTGCTCACCACCAGAGGCCGAGCGTTTTCGGCATCCTTCACCGCGTGCTGACGGGAGATCACTTCGACACCGTCTTTCACCACACCGAAATCTTCAAACAGGCCCGCGGTTTCCCATATCATCCAATGGGCCATGCCCAACATGCGGTAAACCAGGCCCACCGAGAAGGCGATGGCACCGACGGTGATGGCATTTGAATACCACAACCAAGTGGCCATGGCGGCGGTGGACGTTAACAACAATCCGTTGATCACATTTAAAGATGTGTTCATCGCGGTTGAGGTGCGCATCGAATTAAATACGGTTTGCAACATCCATTGCATGCTCTGCTTGGCATAACCATCTTCGCGGGCTGTATGGGCGAAAAGTTTTACGGTTTGCATGTTGGTGTAAGTATCAACAATGCGACCGGTAACGACCGAGCGCGCATCCGCTTGGGTTTCAGCCATTTTTCCGAGGCGAGGAACAAAATAACTGAGTGTGATCAGATAAAGCACCAGCCAGACGAGCAGCGGAATCGTCAGCCTCCAATCATTGCTGGCAAACGAGGCGAGTGCTGTGAGAAAGAACACAACAACCCAGGCAATCACCTGCGTGAGTTTCATCACAACATCGCGCACACCCAAGGCCGCCTGCATCACTTTTGTGGCGACACGGCCAGCAAATTCATTGTGGAAGAACTCCATCGATTGGCGCAGCATATAGCGATGTGCCATCCAGCGGATGCGCATGGCATAATTGCCGCGCAGGCCCTGGTTTTCAATTGAATCAGCTGTGAAGGTGAGTGTTGGCATGATCAATAGGGCCACACCGCCATAAAACAGCAGAGACCACTTATTATCTTGCCAGAACGTGGCGCGATCGGCGTGGTTGAGCGTGTCGACCAATGTGCCCAAATAGGCAAATACGCGCACTTCCAAAACGGCAATGACAACGGACAACAGGAAGCCGGCGAGCAGCAGCGGATAAAACGGCTTTGAATAGTGGCGGATGAATCCCCAAGTCGACGGCTCCGGCATGGCCGGATCATCAAGCGGAAAACTATCGATGCGGGCTTCGAGCCAGCTGAAAAACCAATTGATCATTATGTTCACATATTGAGGTGCGGGAACCGGCACATCAGAATCGGTGCTGGTGCTAACTGAGTAGCACAGCTTTTCCGTATAATTCAGGTGGGGCTTGCGTTTGAAGCATAGCAAATCTTAATATTTAAGGTGCGGCTTTTCTGCCACATGCTAGAGCAAGGACATGATCTCGCCTAGCCGGATTCTGCCACTTGTCTTTGCTTCTGCCTTGTTCATGGAAAATATGGACTCGACGGTGATTGCGACATCGCTTCCGGCCATTGCTTCCGATTTAGGCACCAACCCAGTGGCGCTCAAGCTGGCTTTTACCACTTATCTTTTGAGCCTTACGGTTTTCCTGCCGATTTCATCATGGTTGGCCGACAGGTTTGGCGCGCGGACGATTTTTCGATTGGCCGTGGCGATTTTTACTTTGGCTTCGATTGCTTGCGGATTTGCCCATTCGCTGGAATATTTGATTGTGGCGCGGGGCGTGCAGGGTTTGGGCGGGGCGTTGATGGTTCCCGTTGGGCGCATCGTCATGCTGCGAACCGTGCCTAAGGCTGAATATGTGAATGCCATGGCGTGGCTGACGGTTCCGGCCTTGATCGGGCCGCTGCTGGGGCCGCCGATTGGCGGCTTCATCACCACCTATTTTCATTGGCGCTGGATTTTCTGGATGAATTTGCCATTCGGCATTCTCGGCATCGCACTGGCCACCTGGTTGATGCCCAATATGAAGGATGAAAATTTTGCGCCGCTTGATTTGAAGGGCTTTGTGCTTTCAGGCCTTGGCCTTTCGCTCACCGTGTTTGGCATGACCGAGTTGGGGCAGGGAATTTTTTCGGCCTGGATCATTTTTGCAATGATTGCAGCTGGTGCCGGGTTAATTGCACTTTATGTGCGCCATGCGGCGCGCACTGCGAGCCCGATCCTTGATCTTGCGATGTTGCAAGTGCAGACGTTGCGGGTGAGCATTGTAGGCGGCATGTTCTTTCGGATTGCGGCGGGTGCTGTGCCGTTTCTTTTGCCGCTGCTTTTGCAATTGGGTTTTGGCTTCTCGCCGTTTCAATCGGGCA
>JAYVXY010000002.1:0-9343 GCA_043784785.1 Aestuariivirga sp.
AATTTGCGCCAATCAGTTTCGGTTGATTCATAACCCCATTGGTCAGCAAATGGTTTCAACTTTGCAGCATCGCGCGCACAGGCCGCTTTGAGAACCGGCTGGTAATCTAGATCAAAGAAATGTCCTACTTGCGAGAAAGCATTGGAATGAGTGCGCCCCATAAAGCCATAACCCACCATGCCGATGTTAAGCTTCTTCTTGGCCATTCTATGCGACCCAGCCGTGCTTATCGCGCACCTTGATCATGGTGGCAAGAATGTCGTTCCAGGTCTTCTGTTGCAGCATCACATCATTGGGGAACATGCAGCCATCCCAACATATATGCTTGAAGGCTTTCGTGAGTTCACCATTGCCATCGCGCAGCCAATAACCTGCGTGTTTTGGAATATCGAGCTTGCCGTTCTTGTCGGTCACCATGCAATGGCGACCGGTTTTATCGTGATAGCCCAAGCCTTTCACCGTGCCATCATTCTGCGCCACATGGAAATCAATCGTCCAAGGCCGCAACGCATCGGTCATTTTCTTGAGCGCTTCATCAAGGATTTTCTTGCTCTTCCAATCAAACTTGGCTGGAAGCAGGCGGGATTTAGGCGCGTTATATCCCATGGTGTAGAGTAAGGTGTGTGCCATATCTGCTTGAAAACCGATGGTCTGCGGACGATCGGTTTCTTCCAGCGTGTTGATCATGTCTTTCCAAGAATGCATGCCACCCCAGCAAATTTCACCCTCGGCAGCCAGGCGTTCGTCGTAATCAACGGCAACGCTGCAGGCTTCGCGAAACGTCTTGGCGATTTTCTTGGTGTTGCCCGCAGGGTCCTTTGCCCACTCCGCCGGACTAGAGGCTGAGTCAATGCGGATTAAGCCATAAGGCCTGACACCAAGCTCACGCAGCCTGTGGCCAAGTTTGCAGGATTTTTTGACGTTCTCCACGAATTTTTTGCGATCGGCGGTCGAACCCATGGCCGAACCACCGCCAACCGGTGGCCAAACCGGTGCCACAATCGAACCAATGGCCAATCCACGCTTTTGTACTTTTTCTGCAAGACGTTTGATTTCATCGTCACCGGCGTCAATATTGGTGTGAGGTGCCACATGAAAAATGTCGATGCCATCAAATTTCACGCCATTAACTTCGGCCTTTGCTGTTAAATCAATCAAAGTATCAAGGTCTATGCCGGGCTCTGAGTCAGACCCTTTGCCAACGAGGCCGGGCCACATCGCATTGTGAAGCTTGGGGAAATTGTTCGCCATCGCCTTTTGGGCTCCCTGATATTTTTTTATTTCGGTCAATCTATGCAAGTTTTTAGTTGCTGTCCAGAACTGATATATTAATATGCTAGTTATGAAAAGCGAACTTGCAAAGGCACGGGTGGATCGTAAGCGACCTCTGCGCGACCAGATCTATGAACTGATCCGCAATTTGGTTTTGACTGGAAAGATTGGCCCAGGCGAGATTGTCGACGAAAAGCTTATTGCCGCACAGTTGAAAGTTTCACGTACCCCCGTGCGTGAGGCGGTGAAGAAGTTAAGCGATGAACATCTCATCGATGTGATCGCGCAATCGGGAACACGGGCAGCATTGATTGATCGCCATGAAGTTGAACAGGCCTATATCATTCGCCGCGCGCTTGAAATGGAGAGTGCGGCGCAGGCGGCGAAACTGATGACCCCTGCTCATGCCGATAATTTGGCAGATATTCTCATGGCCCATGCCCGCGCCCTTGAACGCAAAGATTATGTTTTGGCCATTGCTGTCGATGATCGGTTTCACCGAACGATTTCCGAGATTAGCAATTTGCCTAGATTATGGCGTGCTGTTGAGATTTCAAAGGCCCAGCTTGATCGCTGCCGACACATGATGTTGCTGCATGCTGGCGAAGGTGAAGCTACATTGGAAGAACATCGTGAAATTATTAGGGGCCTCAATAGTGGCGACCCTGAAAAAGCGCGTACCGCCATGGCTTATCATCTTGAGCGGGCCTTTGGCAACGCTGCCAAAGTTTTGGATGCCGAGGCTCTGATAACCCCTCACAAACTAACTCGAACTTAGACCTTCCAGCAACAAGGCGACGGCCTCTGCGCCAGGATCGTTAATACCGATAAGATTGTTGGTCGAGATATATGTCGAGCGCCCTGCTCTGGCTTTGCCCATATTCGCTGTTGCATCGGCCCCTTTTCTGGCAGCTTCCGCCGCCTTGGCGAGGCTCGACGATTTTGAAAGCGCATCAAGCGCTGGCATCAGGGCATCAATCATCGTGCGATCGCCGGGCTTTGCGCCGCCATATTCCATCATTTTATCGAGGCCCGATTGGAGTGCCGCCTCCCATGATTTATCCGAGGCTGAGGCATGAGACGCGGCCGCAAAGAATATCGCCAGCAACACACCCGATGATCCCCCCATACTGCGCGTCATGGTATTGCTAACCGCCATGAAGAACTGGTCGGCGTCAGCCATGGGCAATTTCTTGAGTATATTTTGCAAATGTCTTGCTGCCGTGGCCATGGTGGAGCCAGTATCACCATCGCCAACTTTTGCATCAAGTGCATTGAGCTTTGATTCAGCGCTGATCAAAACCGAACAAGCCTGACTTACGATCTTTTCCAGCGCAGGATTGCTACTGGCCCGCACGGATTTTGATTTCATTCCAGCAGGCAATTTCACAATCTTGGGCTTTATATGGACCCGAACGCCCGGCCAAACCAATGGAAACGCCGGTGATTTCAGGCCTATCTCAAATTCTTCATTGAGCGGCAATAGGCTCAGCGAAAATCCGTGCATGTCCAAAGATGTAACGAGCGAGGCTGGGCCACACACAAGTTTAATCTTTTTGCCAAATTTGCCACTCAATATCTCGTTGGTTAGCAGCGCCATTTCAATTGGTGTTGTAGAACCGAGATTGTTGATCAAAAGCGCATAGCTGCGAGCCGGTTTGGCCTTTTTGAACAGGCGCTCAAGCAAAAGCGCAGCAGTATGTTTGGTGCTTTCGAAAGAAACCAGCTCGACACCAGGCTCCCCGTGAAGTCCCAAACCTAACTCAGCCTTACCTTGCGGCACCCGGTCTTCACGGCCGATCCCCGGCAAGGTGCAGGAACTTAACGCAATGCCAAGCGACACCAAATTATCAGCAACTTTTTGCGCCATCTTGGCGACCTTTTTCAGCTTCCAGCCCTTGGCGGCATAATGACCGGCAATCTTCTCGACAAACAAAACACCGGCAATGCCACGCGGTTGAATAATGTCTGGAATTGCTATGTCATCTTTGACAATCACGATCCCTACGGCTTTGCCCAAAGCTCTGGCACGTTCTGCGGCAAGACCAAAATTCAAACGATCGCCAGTATAGTTTTTGAATATCAGCAGGCAACCGCCTTTGCCGGTAACTGCCATGATTGCCGCAAACACGGCATCAACGCTGGGCGAAGCGAATATCTCGCCGCAGACTGCCGCCGTTAAAAGCCCCTTGCCCACAAAGCCCGCATGTGCTGGTTCATGGCCTGAACCACCACCTGCTACAATTGCCACCTGAGAGGGTTTGTGGTCGGTTCGAAGCACCACTTTAATGCCTGGATAGCCATCGAGCCGCGCCAGATTTGCGCCACCAGAACTTCGCAGAAGTCCGTCAATTGAATCGACAACAAGTTGTTCCTTGGTATTGATGAATTGAGACATGGCGCGTTTCTCTTATTAAAACTGATATTACAGTTATGACGACAGATTAGAATTTTTGCAAACATCGGCTATGGTTGGGCCTTCAGCTGAGAATGTGGCGGCGATCAACCGGCAGGAATTTAAGCCGTGAAGGTAGAACGCCTAAGCAAGGTGACAAGCAACGAGGCGACCATCAACCTCGCGCAACGCTGGCACAGCATTGGCGCAATTTGTAACAGCAATCGGGCAACGGGTTCGAAATGCGCATCCTGAAGGTGGATTGATGGGGGAAGGAAGTTCGCCGTGCAGCACCGTGCGGTTTCGTTTTGCGGTGGGGTCGGCTTGCGGCGTGGCCGATAGCAGCGCCTGCGTGTAGGGATGGGTCGGGTTCGAAAATAATTTCTTGGCCGTGCCCTGCTCCACCACATGCCCCAGATACATCACCATCGCCGTATCTGCGATGTGTTTGACCACGGCCAGATCATGAGAAATGAAAAGATAAGCCAGGTTGAATTTTTCCTGCAAGGAAGACAGCAAATTCAATACTTGGGCCTGGATCGACACATCAAGCGCCGACACTGGCTCATCCAAAACCAGAATTTCCGGGTTCAACATTAATGCGCGCGCTATAGCGATGCGCTGGCGCTGGCCACCTGAAAACATGTGCGGATATCGATCATAATGTTCCAGGCGAAGACCTACTGCATCCATCATCTCACGCGCTTTTTCGGTGCGCTCCTTGCTTGGCAGCGATGTGTTGACCAGCAATGGCTCTTCAAGTGCATGACCAATTTTCTGGCGCGGATTAAGCGAGCCATAAGGATTTTGAAAGACGATCTGCACACGTGTGCGCATGGATTTCAAAGTTTGAGCCGATGCTCCAGCTATTTCAGTTCCGCCGATTTTGAGCGAGCCCGAGGTGGGTGGCTCAATCATTGTCATCACGCGCGCCAGAGTGGATTTGCCACAGCCAGATTCGCCAACCACGGCTAATGTCTTGCCCCGCTCCAACACAAAGCTTGCACCGTCCAGCGCCTTCAATGTCCGCGCCTCGCTGAACAGGCCTCCACCAATAGAATAATGCCGCTTCAGATCATGGGCTTCGAGAACAATGCTCATGATGCAAGAGCCTTTGTGTTCAGCGGATAATGGCACAGCACATCCAACGCCGGATCAGGTGGGGTTGAATGGCAAAGCTCGGTTGCATATGAACAACGCGGCGCAAACAGGCACCCCTTTGGACGATCAAATTGCCCGGGCACCACACCCATTATCGAAGGCAAATGGCGGCCCGTGGCGCGCTCCGGCAATGCCGCTAACAAAGCGGCCGTATAGGGATGGCGAGGTGCAGCAAAAAGCGGCCTCACATCCTGCTCCTCAACCTTTTGCCCTGCATAATGCACGCTCACACGCTTGGCGGTTTCGGCCACCACGCCCATCGAATGGGTGATCAGAACCATGGCCATGCCTGTGTCTTTTTGCAGTTTCGCGAGCAGGTCAAGAATCTGCGCCTGGATCGTCACATCCAGCGCTGTTGTTGGTTCATCGGCGATCAACAGTTTGGGATTGCAGGCAATGGCCATGGCGATCATCACGCGCTGGTTCATGCCGCCTGACATCTGATGCGGGAAATTTTTTAAACGTTCCTCGGGTGATGGAATGCCAACCAGATTCAACAGCTCGACTGCGCGTTGCTGTCGTGCCTGCTTGTCCAAATCCATGTGGGTCTTGATGGCTTCCCTAAGCTGAAAACCAATGGTGAAGCACGGATTGAGACTGGTGGCAGGTTCCTGAAAAATCATGGCGATGTCTTTGCCAATAATCTTGCGGCGCTGGCTGGCTTCCATGCCAATCAGGTCATGACCTTCAAATGCCATAACATCTGCCGTTACTTTTGCGCTGCGTGGCAACAGGCCCATCACGGCAAGCATTGCCACCGATTTGCCAGAACCTGACTCACCGACAATGGCATGAACTTGTTTTGGTTCGATGTTCAAAGAAACCCGGTCAACCGCGCGAAACCAGCCACTGCCAGTTTTGAATTCGACGGTGAGGTTTTTGATGGTGAGAAGGCTCATGACATCAGCTCTTTCTCAGCCGAGGATCAAGTGCATCGCGCATGCCATCACCCATCAAATTAATCGCCATCACGGTCACCAATATGCAAATCCCCGGCAAAGCCATCACCCAAGGGTTAGACTGCATCAGGTCGCGCGCATCAGCCAGCATGGCGCCCCATTCAGGCGTTGGCGGTTGAGCGCCGAGCCCCAAAAAGCCAAGTCCCGAAGCTTCGAGAATAGCATCGGAAATGCCAAGGGCAGCCTGCACAATCAGCGGCGCCATGCAATTCGGCAAAACTGTTGTGGTCATCAAACGGAACTTGCCGAGGCCCGCAACCTTTGCCGCCGTCACATAATCTTTCGTCAACTCGCCAATCGCCGAAGCCCGCACCAGCCGCACATAGCGCGGCAGATAGACGACGGTGACGGCCACAATCGTATTGGCAAAACTGGGCCCGATGATTGCAATAATCAAAATGGCCATCACCAAGGATGGAATAGCCATGATCAAATCCATGATGCGGATGATGATCACATCAACGATGCCACCATACCACGCCGCTGCAAGGCCCAGCGATACGCCGCATAACATTGAAACAATCATCACGGAAAGCCCGATGAACAAGGATATGCGCGCGCCATACATCAACCGTGATAGCATATCGCGGCCCACGGCATCGGTTCCCAGCCAATAATGCGAGTCCGCACCACTCACCCAAAAGGGCGGCAGCTTGGTCAGGCCTTTAAACTGTTCCAGCGGATCATAGGGCGCCAAGACCGGAGCCAGAATCGCGATCACGACAATAGCAACCACAACCCAAAGGCCAACCACGGCGCCCCGGCTTTCTGAGTAGGTATTCCAGAAAGCCCTCAATGGACTGGGTGGAACTGGTGTGGGCAATGCAAGATCACTTGCCATAGCGAATTCTCGGATTGATCAGGCTATAGGTGAGATCAACCAATAGATTGACGATGATGACCATCGCGGCAATCAGCATAATGCCGCCCTGCAAAGCCGGATAGTCGCGCCTGCCGATGGATTGGATGAGCCAATGGCCAACGCCGGGCCAGGAAAAAATCGTCTCGGTTAACACGGCACCTGAAAGCAATGTACCCACTTGCAAACCAATGGAGGTGACCACGGGGATTAACGCATTGCGAAGGGCATGCACGCCGATCACCCGCCATGAAGGCAATCCTTTGGCGCGTGCGGTGCGCACATAGTCTTCTTCCAAAACTTCCAGCATCGAGGATCTGGTCATGCGCGCGATGATGGCAAGCGGAACGGTGCCTAAAACAATTGATGGCAAAATGAGATGGCGCAGAACGTCGGCAAAAGCACCTTTCTGGCCAGAGAGCAAAGAATCTATAAGCGCAAATCCCGTGACAGGTGGATAGAAAAATTTGATGAGGTCATTTCGGCCGGAAACCGGTGTCAGGTGCAGGGTGTTGGACATCAGCAGGATCAAAATCAAACCCCACCAGAAAATCGGCATCGAATATCCCGTCAACGCTACACCCATAATGCCTTGATCATAAAGACTACCACGCCGAGCGGCAGCAAAAACACCCGCCGGAACACCGATCAGGGTCGCCAAAAGCATTGCAAAAAAGGTGAGCTCGATAGTGGCTGGAAAAAGCGTCAGAAACTCATGCAAAACCGGTGATTTGGAAATGATCGAGGTGCCGAAATCGCCATGTAAAATAGCCCAGACATAATCCCAAAACTGTTTCCAAATCGGTTGGTCCAGACCCATTTCATGGCGCAGCGAAGCCAGACGTTCAGGCGAAATACTGCGTTCACCGCGGCGCACCTCGATAGGATCGCCCGGCACCAATCTGATCATGGTGAAAGTGATGAACATCAGTGCCAGAAAGGTCGGCACCGTTAAAAACAGTCGCTTGAGGAGAAACTTAATCATAATGAAAAGGGGCGGATCGCTCCGCCCCCCATCAATGCTTATTCAGCGACATCCACATTAACGAACACATGCGAGCCGAGTGGGCTGATCTTATAGCCCGACACTTTCTTGCTCACAGGTTCAAACACGGTGGAATGCGCGATGTTCAACCATGCCACATTGTCATGGTGGATTTTCTGCATTTCCTTGTACAGCGCGGTGCGGCCAGCCACATCAGTCAAGGTGCGGGCCTTCATCATATCTTCGTTGAACTTGGCATCGCACCACTTAGACAGGTTCTGCCCGGCTGGCTTTCCATCCTTGCCACAACCGCTGAGGAACAGGAAATTGTCTGGATCGCCATTATCACCGGTCCAGCCAAGCAAGCCCATCTGATGTTCACCAGCTTGCAAGCGCTTGCGATATTCGCCCCACTCATAGGAAACGAGTTTGGCAGTGATGCCAACTTTGGCCAGATCAGCCTGCATCATTTCAGCCATGCGCTTGCCGTTGGGATTGTAGGGGCGTTGCACCGGCATGTACCAGAGGTCGGTATCAAGTTTATCAACACCAGCAGCCTTCAACATCGCCTTGGCTTTTTCGGGGTTGTATTCATAATCCACCGTGGTGTCGTCGTAAGACCACATCGTCGGAGGGATTGGGTTCTTGGCCTTTTGGCCAGCGCCCTGATAGACTTCCTTCAGGATTGAATCGCGGTCAATCGCCATGGCAATAGCCTTGCGCACTTCCAACTTGTCAAACGGCGGCTTAGTGGTGTTCATCGACAGATAGCCGATATTCAAACCCGCTTGCGACATGAGATTGATGTTTGCATCTTTGCCCATGGCGGCGAGATCAGCCGGGTTTGGAGCAATCATAACCTGGCATTCGCCCGCCTGCATTTTGGCATAGCGCGCCGTCGCATCAGGTGTGATGGCATAGACCAGATCATCAATCTTCTGCTTGCCGCCCCAGTAATCAGGATTGGCCTTGAAACGGATCACGGCGTCTTTTTGGTATTCCACAAAACTGAAAGCGCCAGTGCCGACAGGGATTTGGTCGAACTGTTCGGGCGTTCCCTTCTTCATCAGGAAATCAGCATATTCGGCTGACTGAATGGTGGCAAAATCCATCGCCAGATTGGCGAGGATTGGCGCATTTGGTTCCTTCAGCTTCATCACAACTGTCATGGGATCAGGCGCTTCGATTGAGGCCAAAAGATCGGGCATGCCCATATCGTTGAAGTAATCGAACGATCCGCCCGACACTTTGTGGAATGGATGATCATCCTTCCATTGGCGGTTGAACGAGAACAACACATCATCAGCGTTGAAATCACGCGTTGGCGTGAAGCCGTTCACGCCGGAATGAAATTTAACACCCTTGCGCAAATGGAAAGTGAGGGTCAAGCCATCAGCAGAAACCTCATATTTTTCAGCAAGACCCGCTTCAACCTGTGTGGTGCCGGGCACAAACTGCACCAGCTCATTATAGACCGGACGCGCGGCATCAAACGACGTGCCTGTGGTATTGATCGCAGGTGTAAAGTTCTCGGGTGAACCTTCTGAACAATAGACCAACGATTTGGCCTCGGCTGCACTCATCAGCATCGTGCCGAACAGAAGTGCCGCCCCAAATAGTTTCAATGATTTCATATCTTGTCTCCCTGATTTGTCCGCCCTGTGAAGGCCGTTAAAACCAGTTAAGCACCGATTATCCACTTGGTCAAAAAA
>JAYVXY010000003.1:0-9339 GCA_043784785.1 Aestuariivirga sp.
TGGCGATGGCATGAAACTCCGCGTTCATCGCAAATGGCTTTTATCCGCTGTTCTAATGCGCCAGCCCACGGTGCATAGTCCCTTGTAAAGTGCAGCCCCGCCGCATTGGTTTCATCCAGCACTTTGGCAAGAACCATATCGGCTCTGCCCCGCCGCAAAACCAAGCGAGCTTTTCGGCCCAAACTTTCCAAACTCTTGTGCAGCCACCAGCGCGACGCGGCCCCCATGCGCCAAGCGCCCGGCGTTTCATCGTCAAGAATATAAATCGCAATAACAAGCCCCTTGGCAGCCGCAGAACAAAGCGCTGCATGATCGCTTAATCGCAAATCTTGGTGGAACCAGACGATGATGGGCCGTGTCATAGCTTTAATACGAAGATGAAGCGCGTTGGATCAGACTTTGACTTTGACCTTGCGTTTATCGAGCAGCTTGGTCAACCAATCCGGATCCATCTCTGGAACAGAAGACAAAAGCAACTCGGTATAAGCTGGATAGGGCGGGTTCAAAACTTCTGATTTCAAACCCTGCTGAACCACTTTGCCCTTATGCATCACCACAATCTCATCAGCAATGGCGCGCACTGTTGCGATGTCATGGGTGATGAACAGATAGGTCAGATTTTTTTCGCGCTGCAATTTCATCAGCAACTGCAAAATGCCCTCTTGAACAATTTGGTCAAGTGCCGACGTCACTTCATCGCAAATGATCACATCAGGTTCAGCGGCAAGGGCCCGCGCGATCGATATGCGCTGCTTTTGCCCGCCCGACATTTCGGATGGATAACGATCAATAAAGCTTTCGTCGAGTTCAATGGCTTCGAGCAGCTCCATAATCTTCTTGTCATTCTCGGCACCCTTCAATCCGAGATAAAACTGGATCGGGCGGCCGATAATGTCGCGCACAGTTTGGCGTGGATTAAGAGCCGTATCAGCAGATTGATAGATCATCTGAATGCGCCGCAGCGTGTCGCGGTCACGATCTTGAAGTTTGGGGGGCAAAGCTTTGCCATTGAAGAAAATTTCACCCTTGCTCGGCGGCAACAGGCCAGTGATAGCTCGCGCCAAAGTCGATTTTCCCGAACCCGATTCACCCACCACAGCCACAGTGCGCCCGCGCGGAATCCGAACTGTTACATTATCAAGGACCTTGACTGAACTTGAATAATTACCGTCGACGTTTTGAACTTGCAACACAACATCATCACCACGAGATTCAGGCTTAACCAGCTTGCGCACCGCCCACAGCGACTTTGTGTATTCTTCGCTCGGCTTTTTCAACATCGCCCGCGTCGTGGCCTCTTCAACCAGATTGCCATAGCGCAACACCATGATCCGGTGCGCCATCTGCGCCACCACGGCAAGATCATGGGTGATATAGATCGCAGCCGTGTTGAATTGTTCAACAATGTTGCGCATCGCGGCCAGCACTTCAACTTGGGTCGTAACGTCCAGCGCTGTGGTTGGCTCGTCAAAAATAATCAGATCAGGCCGGCATGACATGGCCATCGCCGTCATGGCGCGTTGCAACTGGCCACCCGACACCTGATGCGGATAGCGCGAACCAATGGTTTGTGGATTAGGAAGCTGCAGCCGCGCATAAAGATCGCGCGCATCAGCCTCGGCCTTTTCACGTTCCATCACGCCATGATTAACCGCCGTCTCGGTGGTCTGATCGATCAGGCGGTGCGCTGGATTGAACGAAGCCGAAGCGCTCTGCGCCACATAGGCAATGCGCGATCCCCAAAGCTTGCGCTTTTCTTCGCTGCTGGCGGCTACCAGGTCAATGCCATCAAACATGATCGAGCCACTGGTGATGCGGCAGCCTGGCCGCGCAAACCCCATCGCAGCCAATCCGAATGTGGATTTACCCGCCCCGGATTCGCCGATCAGCCCCAGCACTTCACCGCGTTTCAAGGTGAGATCAATGCCTTTAACAATCGGATGCCACGCCTCATTGCGATAGCCATCGATCTTGAGGCCACGCATTTCAAGGAGCGTTTCGCCCTTGGTTCTTATGCCGTCACTTTTCATCGCGAAGCCCGCTTGTTTGATAGAGGAACCAATCGACCACAAAATTCACTGCCACAGTCAACAAAGCAATCGCACCAGCAGGGATAAGGGGTTGAACGCGACCATAGGTGATAAGGGATTTGCTTTCAGCCACCATCGAGCCCCAATCTGCTGTGGGCGGTTGGATGCCAACGCCCAGGAATGACAGCGCACTGATTGTGAGAAACACGAAGCAAAAGCGCAAACCAAACTCAGCAATCAGCGGTGGCAGAATATTGGGCACCACTTCACGCAGCACGATCCAGGCCATGCCTTCGCCGCGCAACTTTGCAGCCTCGACATAATCCATCACCACCACATTGAGTGCGGTGTTGCGGGCCAGGCGGAACACCCGTGTTGAATCCAATACGGCCAGGATGAAAATAAGATTGAGCGGGAAAGTGCCCAAGACATCGGGCCATGGATTGCTTTTGCCAAACACAGCCAAAAGCATGAGAGCGAAAATCAACACCGGGATCGACATCAAAGCATCGACAAGACGGCTGATAATTTGATCAACCCAGCCCCGCGTCAACGCCGCATAGACCCCAACCGTGCCACCAATTGAAAATGAAAAAACCACGGTGATTAACGCGATACCAATGGTGTTGCGTGCACCAAACAAAACGCGCGAAAACAAGTCACGCCCAATCTGATCGGTCCCCAGCCAATTTGCCCATGTTATTGGGCCATAAGCTGCAGTTGTAACAACCTCGCCCTCACCATAAGGCGCCAGCCAAGGGGCAAAAAGCGCACAAAACAGATAGATGGCAATGACAACCATACCAAACCAGGCACTGATCGGCGCGGTTTTCAAAAACCGCCAAGCGTTCTCTCTCCAAGTGCGACGGGCCAAGACATTGCGGGTATCGATTTGGGGGGTGCTCATTTTGGGTGCAAGAGCCTTGGGTTGGTGATGATAGAGATAATATCAGCCAACAGATTCAGAAGAATATAGGTTGCCGCAAAGATCAAAGCACAAGCCTGCACAACCGGCATGTCACGCGTCGAAACTGAATCGACCATCAATTGACCAATGCCGGGATAGACAAACACCACTTCAACCACCACCACGCCAACCACAAGATAGGCAAGGTTGAAGGCAATAACTGTGGCAATTGGAGCCCAGGCATTGGGCAGAGCATGACGCAAGATCACTTGGCTCGCCGTCAAACCCTTGAGCTGTGCCATTTCGATATAAGGCGCAGAAAGCAGGCTGATCACCGATGCCCGTGTCATCCGCATCATATGCGCCACGATGACCAGAGTCATGGTGAGGGCTGGCAACGCCGCCTTATAGATGTGAGTGAAAAATGGTGTGTGTGCATCAACCGTCGAGAGCGGCGAAAACCAATGCAGTTTACCAGCAAATATAAACACCAAAACATAAGCTACGAAGAATTCGGGCGAAGCGATTGTTGTCAGCGTAACCGCATTCACCACCCGGTCAAACCAGCTATTGCGATAAAGCGCTGCCAAAAGGCCGAGAGTCAAAGCCAGCGGAACAGCCACAACAGCAGCCATCGACGCGAGGAAGAACGTGTTGTACAGGCGCGGTGCAATCAGGGCTGCCACCGGCCGCTTGATGGTCCCTGCCAATCCAGAATAGGAATTGCCAAAATCACCATGAAACAGGATGTTGGTAATCCATTCAATAAAGCGAACATAAGCGGGCCGATCGAGGCCCAATTCATGATTGAAATTGAAGACCGTTTCAGGTGTCGCCCCTTGCCCCAAAATATTCTGGGCATAGCCACCAGGCAAAAAAACCAGAGTCGAAAATATAACCAGCGACACAACGAACAGTGTCAGCAGACCAAACCCCAATCTCTGCAAGACCGTTTTCAGAACCGGATGCATTATAAAGTCATCCCCCTCGATATTTACGAGCGCTCTAACGGCGCTCTGTAACAAAGCCTAGCAGACGAGTTCGGTTAAGGCATAGCAAAAAATTGTATTTCGGCCATTAGTTCGAGTCAGAATAATTCACCACCCCCGGTTGTTGTTGGAATGCGGACTGCCGTCAAGGTTAAGGTGGAGACTGGTATTGGTGTTTTTCATTTCAGGCCCGAATTTAAAGGGCAAATCGACAAGTTCAAACAAAAACCCCGCCGGCGAACCGGCGGGGCTGAAAGCTTCAAAGTTGAAAATGACTTACGCCATCCACCAACGTTCGGTCATGTAACCGCCGTCATCATCGAAGTCAGAGTTGAAGGTGCCGTGACCGATCTTGTTGGAAAGAGCGCCCACATAGTTGTTGTACATAAGAACAATCTGACCACCATCATCATGCACCAATTGCTGGCACTCAGCATATTGGGCGGCACGCTTTGTTTCATCGGTTTCAGCGCGAGCTTGAATGAGCAACTCGTTGAACCGTGGGTTCTTCCAATGCGTATCATTCCAAGCAGCGTCAGCAGCCAGCGATACAGAAAAGAACATATCAGCCACAGGGCGACCGCCCCAATAGCACAAGCACCAATCCTTCTTGAGCCAAACATTGTCCCAATAGCTGTCATTGGGTTCGCGCACGACATTGATGTTAATGCCAGCCTTCTTGGCTTGTTCAGCCATCAACAAGGCCGCATCAAGTCCGCCTGCGAATGCTGCATCCGAGGCAGAAAGATCAACAGTCTTGCCTTCCATGCCAGCCTTCTTCCACAAAGCTTTCGCCTTGTCTGGATCATAGCTGTAAACAGGAGCAGGGTTCACGGCAAACTTCATTGAAGCCGAGATCGGGTTATCGTTGCCGGGTGAGCCATAACCATAAAGGATCTTGTCAACGAGTTCCTGGCGGTTGATGGCATATTTGATGGCCTGACGGACATCAAGGCTGTCAAATGGTTTACGATCAACCATCATTGGTGCGGTGTAGTGAGCAAAACCAGACACATTATAGAGCTCGGTGTTTGGCGCACCCTTCAACATATCAATGGTCTTGAGGTCGGCGCGGTTGATATAATCAACTTCGCCAGCCAGATAAGCGTTGGTACGAGCCGCAACGTCAACAATGGACAAGAACTCAACCGAGTCAAACCATGTGTCTTTGAAATAGTTAGGATTGCGTTCGGCTTGGAGTTTTACGCCGGGCTCAAAGTTCTTGATGATATAGGGACCAGCGCCAATGCCTTTTTCCCAATCGATCTTGCCATCCTTGGATGGATAGATGCCGAGGTGATAATCAGTGAGCAGGAAGGGGAAGTCGGCATTGCCGCCCTTCAGTTTGAAAATCACTTTGTCTTTGCCATCGGCCTTGATTTCAACAATTGACGACAAGACAGACTTGGCAGGGGACTTTGAGTCTTTGCCAATGTGATAGTTGAGGGTGTTGACAACATCATCAGCAGTCAGCGAACGACCATCATGGAAGGTAATGCCGTTGCGGATTTTGAACATCCATGTTTGGGCCTTGTCGGAAGGCTCAAAGCTTTCGGCAACATGCGGCTGGGCCGTGTTCTTGGCGTCAACTTGAACCAGTGGTGCAGCAAAAATCGATTTGCCGAAATGGAAAGTGAAGCCGTTCGTCCATGTTGCCGGATCGAGCGAATCGGTCGTTTGGCCATGGCCTGAACCATGGCGGAAATTGCCGCCCTTCTTTGGGGCAGCGCGGGCAGCAGTGGCAAACATCGCCTGTGAAGCAGCAAGTGTAAAGCCTGCAGCCATCGTGAACTGCATAAAGTCGCGGCGGGACAATTTGCCCAAGCCCACGGCCTTTTGTGCCATTGCAAGTTTCGTATTGAATTCGGTCATTATATCTCTCCTCGATAGACCTTTAACATTAAACTGGTAGGGAGGTTTCTGTGAAGATGAGAAAATGCGGAGGCGAACCCTGTGCCACCCGTGTTTCTCCAGCTTCTGCCACCCATTATTCTTGTTTTTGTTTCAGCCTGCCACCAACGGCAAGTTAATTTCTTATGGTCGCACGGGTTTAAACACGCGTCAAATTCTATTTCCGTGATTAAGTGGTGAATTCGGTGATCCAAACGTCGCAATTGACTTACTCTTGCGAAGGCCTTGAAACTTTTTTCAAAGCGCCGCAAAGTCTAGTGATAAAACTTAAGAACAATAGGTTGGAGCGTTCATTATGAATGATGGCATTCTCGGCAGGCTGATCGTAGCGGCAGCCAAACGGCTGCTTCCGTCGGAGTTCAAAGGTTCACTTGAGTTGACCCTGCCATCTGGCCAGATGGTGATGATCGGCGGGCAAAACCCCGGCGAGAAGGCTGATCTTAAGCTTCGCAATTTCAGCGTCGTCTGGGCCGGAATCAGGCGTGCCCAACTTGGCTTTTTTGAGCGCTATCTGGCGGGTGATGTTGAAAGCCGTGATCCAACCGCCTTTTTCCGCTTTTATCTGCAAAATCGCGATGGGCTGGATAGTGCTGGTAAAGGCATTTTCTTTGCCAGCATCGTTGATAAGCTGTGGCACAAAAAGCGTGACAACAGCAAAGATGGCTCGAAAGATAATATCGCCGCCCATTATGACTTAGGCAATGCATTTTATAAACTCTGGCTGGATGACACCATGACTTATTCATCTGCCATTTTTGATGGCAAGGCCAACAGCTTGGAAGCGGCCCAGCGCTTGAAATATGCCCATGTGCTAGAAGCGGCCGAAGTAAAGCCCGGTTCGAAGGTTTTGGAGATTGGCTGTGGCTGGGGCGGCTTTGCCGAAGAAGCGGCCAAGCTTGGCGCCAACGTGCATGGAATTACATTGTCCAAAGAGCAATTGGCCTTCGCCCAACAGCGCTTGGCCGATGCAAATCTTGATGGCAACGCAAAACTTCATTTTGAAGACTACCGCGACACCAAGGGTGAATTTGATGCGATAGCATCAATCGAAATGATCGAGGCGGTGGGTGAACCCCATTGGCCAATCTATTTTAAAACATTGTTCAACCGCTTGAAGCCCGGGGGGGCTGCTGCCATCCAAGGCATCACGATATTGGAAAGCAATTATGATACCTACCGTAATGGTGTTGATTTCATTCAACGCTATGTCTTCCCCGGCGGCATGTTGCTGACCAAGGACATCATGCGCGAGCAATCGCAGAAGGCCGGGTTGCTCCTGGAAAAAATTGAAAGCTTTGGATTAAGCTATGCCGAAACGCTGCGGCAGTGGCGTGTGCGTTTTGAAGCCGCTTGGCCAAAAATCATGCCACTGGGCTTTGATGAACGCTTCCGCAAATTATGGACACTTTATTTATGCTATTGCGAAGCAGGCTTCGCCGAAGGCTTGATTGATGTCGGCATCTATAAAATCAGGAAGCCGGCCTAACTATTTCTTGCGCGATTGCAGCAAACGCTCGCGCTCAACATGGCCCCCTGAGACTTTATAGATGCGTCCAGCAATGCGCGTCCAGGCAGGCTTGTGGGTGATGGCGACAATGGTGAATTTGCCAGACAGCGATAAAATATTCTCGCAGATTTCAGCTTCGCTGACATCATCCAACGCACTGGTCACTTCATCGAGAAGTAAAAGTTTGGGTCGCAAGACCAAAGCGCGTGCCAAAGAAATACGCTGGCGCTGACCACCCGAAAGCTTGGCCCCCATGGTGCCAATGTCGGTGTGAATACCCTCTGGCAGGGCCTGAACAAAACTCAATGCACCAGCAAGACGCAAAGCTTCGACAACCATATCATCGCTGATATCAACGTCACCAAGCTTGATGTTATCGGCAATCGAACCCCTAAGGAGCGTTAGCTCCTGCGGCACATAGCCGATCTTTGAGCGCCAGGCTGAAAGCTTCACATCTTGCATGGCCATGCCATCAATGCTGATCCGGCCCTTTTGCGGCAAATAAAACCCAATGATCAAATCAATAAGTGTGGTTTTGCCAGCACCGGATGGGCCGATCAAAACCGTTATTTCATTGGCCAGGCATTCAAGACTGACATGACCCAGAACGTGTTTCTTGCCATATGAAAACCCGACATCTTCAAACTTGATGCTGTGCTGAAGTGCGGGTTCTGCCTTGCCTTGATCAATCTCGGCCTGGGCTTCGGCGCGTTCTGCAGTGGCTATTAAACCATAATAGGCTTGGGCCGTAATAGTTGATGTTTGCAAATTGAGTTGCAAGCGCTTGATCAGATCAACGATTTGATAAAACACAATGCCCACAGCCATCATTTCCGAAAGTGGCGTGTGAAGAATTTCAACACCGACATAAACTCCACTCAGCAACATTAAGGCGCCAAGAATGTCTTGCCCATGATAAACCCCATGCTGGCTGACGACCACGCGGATCAGGGCCTTGCGCAAGGTTTCGATGTTGCTTGAAAAACTGCCCAGAAAATGTGCCTGGCGCGACATTGATTTAAGTGGCTTCATATTGCCCATTACATCTTGCACACCGGACGTGAGCTCGTTTGAAACTTGGAACTGGCGCAAACCGGTTTCCCGGGCAATTTTCAAAATATAATTCAGCGGAAAGGCCAGGGCAACCACGGCAACCACGCACATGATGACAAGTTTGAACGAAATGATTGATGCTGCAATCAAAAGTCCAAAACCTGAAATTGAATTGGTCACCAGAAAAGCAACGGAAAGAAACGCCTCGCCTGCTGCTCCGGCTTGGCCCGCGATCATGGTTGAAACTTCGCCCGGACGATGATCCACAAAATAAGACCAGCGGGCATTCATGATTGCCGCTAGCAAGCGCGAACGGATGCGTGTGGTCACATCTGCGCCAGAAATCGCCACATAGCGCATCGCCAAGAACGCGATGGTCGATTTGGCGACCAAGGCCGTGCCGAGCAGCAGAAGCAAGTTGGTGAAACTTGGCGCAACGCCAATCCAACCAAACAATTGGTTGATCAAATGGCTAACCAGCGAATTACCCCCGCCATCATTCGAGCTGACTTGTGACACCAGCGGCACCAAAGCGCCCATGCCCAGCATTTCGGAAAAGCTGGCCAGCAACATGCAAATGGTCACCGAAAAAGGTCTACCACCTGGGGCGTTCCAAAAAATGGCAAGCGTTTTTTTCAATCTTGAAAACCAAGTGGCATATGCGTGTTTAGCCTTGTTTTTGGGCGCGGATCAAAGCGCGGTTCAGTTGCTGCCCCAGCCTGTCAGTCGCGATCCCCGTAAAGGATTGAACGCCAATGGCCACAACAGGTCCAGTCACACTATCACAAAAATCGTCGAGTTCCGCATCATTCACCACGCCGCGGTGCCAAACTGTTTTGCACAAAATATCATGGCTGGTTTTGAGGTGGGATCGGTCTTGCAAAATGCGCTCAGCAAAAAGACCATAAAGAGTGTATTCTGAAATGATCACGTCGCGCCCCA
>JAYVXY010000004.1:0-9317 GCA_043784785.1 Aestuariivirga sp.
AGCCGAGGCCATGGCAACTTGGGTGGCAGCCACGGCGTCTGCGTGACAGCTACCTGGGATGGTTCTTGTTTTGCCTGCAAATGTTAACTTGTCAGTTCCCACGCACTCATTACCGAAAAACGTGAACACGTTTATCATGCCGCCATGATGGATCCCCACACCGCAGCTGAACTTGACCTAGACCAGATATGGCACCTCGTTGATGATCTCATAGTAGCCCATGACGCTTGGCTTCCGGCGTGGTTACGAAGCTGAGCTCTTCGATAACCAACTTGGCCGCTTTCCGGGAGGCGGGAATTGTCGATGCGAGCAGCCTGATACGATCAAACTCGTGGGGTTGAACGTCGAGACTGGCCCGGAGCGCTGCGCCAAATGCCATGCGGAGTTCAGTTCCTATATTGAATTTCTTGACCCGGCTTGTGGTGGCGAGTTCGCGGCGCATTGCTGACGGAATTCCGCTGCCACCGTGCAGCACAAGTGGAACAGTGGTGACCGCTTCAATCGCCGACAATGAAATAAGATCAATTGTGGCAGCCTTGTCAGTCTGCAGATGCATATTGCCGATGGAGATGGCCAAAGCATCAATACCTGTATCGCGCTCAAACATGGCGGCTTCTTGAGCTGATGTGTGGGATGATAACGTGCCATTGGCATAGCCCACTACGCCAACCTCGCCCTCCACTGAAACGCCAGAGGGTCGCGCTATTTCGACAACGCGTGCCGTAAGTGCGATATTTTCATCCAGAGGCAACATCGAACCATCGATCATAACGGAGTTGAAACCATATTCAATTCCTTCGCGACATTCTTCAAGCGTGCCGGCGTGATCGATGTGACAGACAACTGGCACTGTGGCCTGTTCAGCAAGATATCGAAACATTTTTCCCAGAATGGGAACTGGCGTGTGTTTACGGCAACCCGGACCCGCCTGAAGAATGACGGGCAGTCCCGCTTCCTCTGCTGCCTCTACATAGGCCTTTGCATCTTCCCAACCTAAGACAACCAGTCCCGCAACGGCATAGTTTCCCAGCATCGCTGGTTTCAATACATCGTTAAGCGCGGCGATGGTCATTTGAACTTGGCAATCATGTCTTTGATGCCAGGTATAGTTTCCACCTGATAAGCATGGGTAGGTTGAAAGAACTGCACCAGTGAGCGCTGACTCAGACCGCCCAGAATAGTGAAGTAGTACATCTCATATCCAGGTGCCGCCACGCAAGGGTGATATCCCTTCTCGAGGACAACGGTTGAACGGTCCATAAGATGATAGGCTTCGCCAACTTTTCCTTCTTCGTGCTGCACCAGTTGTAGACCAAAACCGTGATTGGGCCGGAATCGGAAATTGTAGGTTTCATCATGTCGGGTTTCGAGCGGCAAGCGATCCGTATCATGCTTGTGGGGAGGAAAACCGGACCAACCGCCTTGGCCAACTGTGAATAATTCGGACACCAGTAAGCGCCCAACGCGGTCATGATACTTCGTTCCGAGAATATGTTTGATTTTACGATGCGTCTTTGTGTCGTCGGAACCATACTGGATTTGGTCGATGTCAACAGCGCGCACGGCAAATGGCGAAAGCTCGCCGTCATACCGCGCACCGGCAACAAAAACTTCGGCCTGTGCTGACCTGCAAACTAAACGCGCCCTTGCACCACATGGTGCATAAACGCCTTCGGGCTCTCCATCCCACACATCCACACCGCGTTGACCGATGGCGCTGAAAGTCACTCCTTCAACCGTGACATCAAGTGTTCCTGTCGCTGGCACAATACCGGTTTCATAACCGGGCACCTGATATTCAAATGATTGACCTTCAACCAGCTTCACAATGTTGAAATAATTCAGCGGAACGCGGGCGTCATCAACGTCGATGATGGGCTTGTTGTGGTTGTTGTTTGGTGGAATGTGCATGATAATTGTAACCTTAAACCTGCGACTGCTGCATGAATGATTGAACTTCGGCGGCATCGGGCATGGCGGGCGCACATCCCACCCGCGTTACCACAATAGCGGCTGTGGCAGCTCCCCGGCGCACGGCTTCTGGCAATGACACCCCGGCAACAAGGCCCGAGATGAAACCGCCCATGAAACCATCGCCAGCGCCCGTCGGTTTGAGAGCGGTTACTGCAAAAACAGGCGTGTCGAAACGATTGCCATTGGTGAAGGTGATGCAGCCCTTGGACCCCATTTTATAAACTACAAGGCGATTATTCTGGCCTGCCATTTTTTCGGCCACTTCCAGTCCATTCTGCGAGCCCGCCAACACGGCAAATTCTTCGTCATTTGCAACGACAATGTCGCACATTGCAGCAGCCATTGAACACACCTGCTGCGCTTCCACCTTTGAATCCCATGAATAGGGGCGATAATCGATGTCGATAATCACGACCAGACCTGCATCACGCGCCATCTCCACCGCTTTAAATGTGGCACAGCGCGAAGGTTCCTGCGCGAGGCACGTTCCGGAAACAATGATGGCACCGAATGCTGAGTAATCAACGGCGGTTGCATCAACTTCCATCAACTGAAAGTCGGCTGCGCCATTGCGATAGATTACGGACTGACAACTCTCGGCACGAGTCTCAACAACGGCGAGGGAGTTGCGCGCCTCTCCACCCACCCATTTGATGAACCGTGTATCCACATTGTAAGACGCCAAGGCCTGCATCGTGTATCGACCCACTGCATCATCGGAAACCGCGGTTAGCAAGGCCGCCTTGCCACCTTGCCTTGTAATGGCAACTGCAATATTGGCAGCAGAGCCACCTAAGGCGGCGCTGAATTTTGCCGCGTTTTCAATCTCTGTTCCCGGTGGATCGGCATAAAGATCAATCCCGGCCCGGCCGACGACGAGGAAGCTGTTTTTCTGCAGCCGCTCAAGCATGGTCACACGCCAGCACGCTGGCGGCTACGGCCGCGCTCAACGTCATCGTGGGCCCGCAGCACTTCTGGACGGTTTGAGACAGACGGCGTGCCAATTTCCCACCATGTGTGGCCTTCCTTGGTCCAGCCTTCATGGGCATCAACCTTCAGGCAGATCACGTGGGTGCTCTTATAGGTCTTTGCCCGGACGAATGCCTGCTTCAGTTCGTCAATCGAGTGCACGTCTTCTGCCGAGGCCCCCATCGCGCGGGCATGGGCTGCGAAGTCGACTGCAAAAGGTTCGATCGTGATGTTGCAATCTTCAATCAAATTATTGAACGACACGTTGCCCGTATTGTTCTGCAATTTGTTGATGACGGCAAAGCCGCCATTGTCACAAACAATAATGATCAGCTTTCGACCATTTAGAACTGACGAGTAAACGTCAGAGTTCATCATCAAATAAGAGCCGTCACCTGTGAAAACGATGGTTTCGCGCTCCGGTTCAGTTTCCATTTGCGCAATTCGCGCACCCCAACCACCAGCGATTTCGTAACCCATACAGGAGTAACCAAACTCAATATCAACAGAGCCCAGGGAAAGTGTGCGCCAGTTTGCGGCCACTTCTGCCGGAAGCCCGCCTGCTGCCGCAACAATGCGGTCACGCGGATGGCACACTGTATTTATGGCGCCGATGACTTGCGCATAGGACATTGGGCGGTTTGTGCCCGTGGCAGACGCCGGGCTAATGTTGCCATCGACATAGCGGTCCCATGCTTTGCGTTCGGCAGCCGCTTGGTTGCTCCATTCCTCGGATGATTGATGGTCGCCCAAGGCTTGTGACAGCTTGATGACTGACAAAAGCGCATCGCCCACCACGGCTGTTGCCATATGTTTGCTAGCATCAAAGCGCCCAACGTTGACGGATATGATGCGTGCTTCGCGGTCAAAGGCTGTCCAGGACCCTGTCGTGAAGTCCTGCAAACGTGTACCCACAGCCAAAATGCAATCGGTTTTCGCGGCAATCGCATTGGCGGAGTTTGATCCAGTGACACCGATAGGACCAGTGTTCAGGGCGTGACCATGTAAGAGATTGGCCCTGCCGGCGATGGTTTCAACAATTGGAATATTGTGGGTTTCAGCGAAGTGTTGTAATTCTGCCGCAGCGCCTGAATACTGAACACCACCGCCCGCAATGATCAACGGGCGCTTGGCCGCTTTCAGCAAATTGGCCGCCGCGATGATTTCGACATGATCGGGTGTTTGGCGGCGAATGTGATGGACGCGTTCGACAAAAAATTCTTCCGGATAGTCAAAGCTCCAACCTTGAACATCTTGCGGCAAGCCCAGAAACGCCGGCCCGCAATCTGCGGGGTCTAGCATGGTCGCTATTGCCTTGGGCAAGGAATGTATAATTTGTGCTGGGTGGGTAATCCGGTCCCAATAGCGCGTCACACTCTTAAATGCATCGTTCACACTCATTGTAGGATCGCCAAAGTGCTCAACCTGCTGCAACACTGGATCGGGCAGACGGGTCACATAGGTGTCGCCACACAAGAAGAGGATGGGCAGGCGGTTGGCGTGTGCCAAGGCAGCAGCTGTTACCATGTTGGTTGTGCCCGGCCCCGCTGAAGCAGTTGCAAACATAAAGCGGCGACGCAACTTTTGCTTGGCGTACGCGACAGCGGCAAGCGCCATAGACTGCTCGTTCTGCCCACGCCAAAGGGGCAGCTCCTGCCGATACTCATGCAAAGCTTCACCAAGGCAAATGACGTTTCCATGGCCAAAGATGCCAAAGCCACCACCGCAGAATCGCTGCTTCACACCGCTGATCTCAATAAACTGGTTGGCCAAATGGCGCACGAGAGCCTGTGCCGTGGTCAAGCGAATGGTGCGAGATTGTTGCTGCATAAAGATACTCCGGCTGTACTTGACGGAGTACATTAGATCGTGTCTATTTACATTGCAAGCGCTTGCAATGAAAGATCAGCTGGTGTCAAAAATTGGTGTGGGAATTATTGGTGGCGGCTACATGGGCAAGGCCCATGCGGTGGCTATGGCGGCAGTTGCCGCGGTGTTTGACACTGCACTTCGGCCCTCACTTGAGATGATCTGTACAACAACGCAAGCGGGTGCCGCTGACAAGGCGCGGCAGTTTGGCTTCAAACGGTTCACTTCGGATTGGCAAATACTCGTTGACGAGCCAGCAGTGCAGGCCATCGTGATTGCAAGCCCACAAGAAACGCATCACGATATAGCAATTGCAGCCTTTGCACATGGAAAACATGTGCTTTGTGAAAAGCCGTTGGGCCTCAGTCTCGCCCAAAGCCAAGCTATGGTAGATGCGGCTGAGATAAGCGACTGCGTGCATATGGTTGGCTTCAACTACATCCGCACGCCTGCTTCGCAACTGGCACGACAAATCATCGCGCGCGGTGAAATTGGGAACATCACATTCCTGCGCGCTGAGCACACGGAAGACTTCCTCAGTGACGTTTCGATTGCAGGTGACTGGCGCACGCAAGGCCGGGCCAATGGCAATATGGGCGATCTGGCGCCCCACATCATCAATGCTGCTCTGGCATTGGCTGGGCCAATTGCATCTTTGGTTGCCGATATTGCAACGGTGCACAAGACCAGAGGCGGCGTTGCTGTTAAAAACGACGACCAAAGCGCCATCATGTGTCGATTTGCGAGTGGCGCCATGGGGCAGTTGTTCATCAGCCGCATCGCTACAGGCCGCAAGATGGGTTATGCTTACGAGATTTACGGAACTAAAGGCTCCATACGCTTTGATCAGGAAGATCAAAACGCGTTGTGGCTCTACCGTGCGGAAGGGGCCGAAGAGCGTCGGGGTTTCACTAAAATTTTGACGGGTCCGCTGCACCCTGATTACAAACCATTCTGCCTCGGACCAGGGCATGGTACGGGCTATCAAGACCAAATCATCATTGAAGCCCGCGATTTTCTGCAAGCCATACACGAAGGAAAGTCCAAATGGCCAAACTTTCGTGACGGCATGCTGGTGAACCAAATTGTTGAAGCCAGTTGGCGTTCCCATGAAGGAAGATGCTGGGTAGATATTTAGCTGGGTAGATATTTAAGAGCGTGAAATGTCAGTAAAAATTGGAAATGCCCCCTGTTCCTGGGGTGTTGAATTTGCCGCAGACCCGCGCAATCCGCCTTGGATACGCGTTTTGGATGAATGCAAGACTTCTGGCTATGATGGCATCGAACTCGGACCCATCGGCTTTATGCCGGAAGATCCTGCTCTCTTGGGCGAAGCATTGGCACAGCGCGAATTGCAATTGATAGGAGGGGTTGTGTTTCGTCCATTTCATGATGTAACAAAGTGGGGCGAGGTGAAAGACGCAGCAACACGTACATGCAAATCACTCGTGGCCCACGGCGCAAAACATTTGGTGCTGATTGATTCAATTTCGCCCCGCCGCGCGCCTACTGCCGGGAGATCTGATGAAGCAGAACAAATGTCGAAAGCGGAATGGAATGGTTTTTCTTCGCGTTTCCGAGATATTGCAAAAATGGGGACAGAGGAATTTGGCCTCACCGTTTCACTGCACCCGCATGCCGCAGGTTTCATCGACTTTGAAGCAGAAATCGAAAGACTGTTTCAAGACATCGATGCGGGTTTTTTGAAGCTCTGCCTTGATACCGGCCATTCGCACTATGCCGGGTTTGATCCCGTCGCATTTATGAGGCGCCACAGGGACCGATTGAGCTATGTGCATTTCAAAGATATCGATCCAACGGTTAAAGCTGATGTGGTTGCCAAACGCACGGACTTTTATACGGCGTGTGGGCAAGGCATTTTCTGCAACCTCGGCAAGGGCATGACAAACTTCAAGGCTGTGCAGAAGCTTCTGCTCGAAACGGGTTACGATGGTTGGTGCACGGTGGAACAGGATTGTGACCCCGCTGGCCCAACCAGCCCCGTCGATGATGCACGGGCAAACCGTGACTACCTTAGATCAATTCATTTCTGATTTTCGGAGTTACACAATGGCAAGATTAAGTTGGGGCATGATTGGCGGCGGCGAGGGAAGCCAGATTGGACCTGTTCACCGTATCAGTTCGGCCATGGATGGTCGTTTTGATTCGAGGGCCGGCGCACTCGACGTCGATGCCGCCAAGGGTCGTGACTTTGCCCGCAGCCTCGGCATCTCTGACGATCGTGCTTATGGTGATTGGAAAGAAATGTTGGCGGGTGAGAAGAACCGCAAAGATCGAATTGATCTCGTCACTGTCGCAACACCCAATTCCACACATTACGCGATTACAAAAGCCTTCCTCGAAGCGGGTATTCATGTGCTGTGTGAAAAGCCCATGACCGTGACGGTTGATGAAGCCGAAGACATTGTGGCCACCGCCAGGCGCACAGGCGCGATTTGCGCCGTAAACTATGGCTACACCGGCTATTCACTGGTACGCCACATGCGCGCCATGGTCGCGCGCGGTGACCTCGGCAAGGTGCGCCTGATTGTTGTCGAGTTCTCTCACGGCTTCCATGCGGATGCGGCGGATGCAGACAACCCGCGCATGCGCTGGCGCTATGACCCGGCGCAGGCCGGAATTTCCGGCCAGTTTGCAGACTGTGGCATTCACGCATTGCACATGGCAAGTTTCGTATCGGGCCAAAACGCCCGCGAACTCTCAGCAGATTTTGTCTCAGCAATCGCTGGCCGCAAACTGGAAGATGATGCCATGGTCAATGTGCACATGGATGGTGGAACCACCGTGCGCCTATGGACCAGTTCGGTGGCTGTCGGCAGTTTTCATGGTTTCAATATTCGTGTATTTGGTGAAAAAGGTGGCCTGCGCTGGGCCCAGCAGTGGCCGGACCAGCTGCAGTGGACGCCCCTCAATGGTCGCACCGAAACCATCGAACGTGGCATGGGCGGACTATCGCCGGATGCGCAACGGGGCACACGAATTGCCGCGGGGCATTCCGAGGGCATGCTAGTGGCTTTCGCGAATATCTACGCTGACCTCGCTGATGTGGTAGAAGCCCAGCGCGCGGGAGTTGCCCCCAACCCTAACGCCTTGTATTTTCCAACAGCAGTCGATGGCCTGCGCTCCATTGCGGCAATCAAGGCGTCAGTTGATTCCGCCAAGACTGGTGGCCAATGGACCGACGCGCGTCCACCGAGTTTACGGGGTTAACGCTGACGTAAGGTGCCGCGCAGAACCGGCTCACAAGCAAAGAGCTTTGCTTGCGGCGTCAACTGTTGATCAGAGACGAGTTTGATTGAGAGTTCGACAGCCGCTACAATAATCTCGGCAATTGGTTGTCGAATGGTCGAAAGGGCATAGGCCGCCCAGGACGCCATGGCGATATCGTTGAAACCGAGAATGCCGATATCATTGGGAACGGACTTACCGCTTTCTTTGCAGGCATCCAATGCACCCATGGCCAGAATGTCGTCTCCACAAAACACCACTTCAAATTTGTTTTCAGCCAGAAGTTGCTGCATCACTTGCCGTCCATTCTCATGGGAATAGCTGTCAGCAAAGACCTCAATGACTGGCTCAAGATCCATTTTTCTCAGTCCGGCGCGAAAGCCCTTCAGGCGATCAGCGGTTGAACTTGCTGATCGCGGACCACCCAGAAATGCAACTTCCCGATAGCCATGATCCAGCAGAACTTGGGCAGCAACCCTTCCGCCTTGCAGGTTGTCGGCGCCAACAATATGAATTGAAGGTTTTCCAGAGTTTCTGCCAAAGGCATGAACCAATGGAATTTGTGCCGCCAAACAGCCTTCGATAAATGCGGGCGAAACAGTAGATGAAGCAACGATCACGCCATCCACATTGTATTGCCGTAACATGGCAATTGCTTTTTCCGGGTCTGAATTGCCGGAAAGATTGGCCAACAAAGGCCGCAAGCCATGGTCTTGCAGCCGCCGCGTGAACAGGTCAAAAATCTCCATGAAAGCCGGGTTATCAAAATTATTTGAGACAAGGCCTATCAGCTCGGTACGCCCAGTCATCAAGCTTCGCGCCATGACATTGGGCTGATAACCCAGCGCCTCAGCAGCCTTAAGAATCTTGCGTTGCGTAGCCGGTGCGACGCTCGCGCCAATTGTGAAAGCGCGGGATACAGCAGATATTGAGACTTCGGCACGGTCGGCAACCTGTCGTGCCGTTACACTCTTGGCTCTTGGACTTCCATTTGTTGGCGGCATTGCGGATCACCCAGATCAGTAGATTTGTAAAGAGAGGCGCTTGCATGTTTGACGCCAGCAACATTTGAAGTTGGATTTGCTTCCTGTCAACTGACGGAATGGATTCTAATCTTTGAGCGATATTGACCTGCTCCGGAGATGTCATGTTAATGAGCGGAGAGTCTTGGTAAGATGATGGTGTTAGCCCTTTTTGGATCACTGCCGATCATGAAGCCAGTTTCGTTTGCCCGTCACCGGTTCCCACCAGATGTC
>JAYVXY010000005.1:0-9312 GCA_043784785.1 Aestuariivirga sp.
TGGCCGATATAGACATGACAAAGAAGATCGTTGCGGCTGGTCATCCGCTGGGCATATTGGTGCAAGACCACATCATCATCGGCCGCAAGGGCCATGTGAGCTTCAGAAATTTACAATTAATTTGAGCGCGCTCAAAGCTTCTGGCGTGTCGGCATCCAGCAACACACCTTGATTGGCAACCTCAATTTCCACCACATCATTTTTCGATCGCTCCAAGAGCCCGCGTGCCCCTCGGTCTCCTTCGCAAGCCATCAAAGCTTCAAAATGCTCGGCCCCCCACAACACCGGATTGCCGAAGCGCCGCCCATGCACCGGCACAACAATGCTACGGTGCTCAGCAGGGTTAAACGCCGCAATCAAGCGATTGATATCGCCCGGATCAATCAGGGGCATATCCCCCAAACAAACCAAAATCGCATCGGCCCTGCCCTGAAACGCCGCCACACCGACCCGCAATGAAGTCGAAAGCCCATCCGCAAATTGCCCATTATGCACAAATGAAACGTCTTGCCCAATAAGCGCCTTTTGAATTTCGTCGGCTTGATGCCCCGTCACCACCACAATTTCATCAACCCGCGATGCCTTAACTTGAGAAAGTGTACGCGCCACCATGGCTTGACCATCAAAATCCGCCAGCAATTTATTGCTGCCCATGCGCGTGGAAGTTCCCGCCGCCAGAATCAATGCAGCGATGCGGGGCGCTTTCATGTCAGCACCTTGGGTATCACGCGGCTGTGGCCGCGATTTAATTTCTGCCAGCAATCCTCCGGCCCCCATATCCATGATGTCACCAGGCGTCACCTCAAGGCCAGCCATAATCCGTTCCAACACCCAATCAAAACCATTGGTCTTGGGTGAGCGCGCACAAGATGGAACACCAATCACCGGCACTTGGCCCAAAGCCCCCAGCATCAACAAATTACCCGGGTCAACCGGCATGCCTACATGCTTCACAATTCCACCCGCATCAACCAAAGCCGCAGGAACAACATCGGCCCGATCAATAATCGCCGATGCACCAAACAGCAGAATAAGATCGACGTTCACCATCAATTCAATCTGCTGCCGCAACTTCGCCTGCCGATGATCACAAACGACAACGTGTTCCAAAATGCCACCAAGCGCCACAATCCGCTCACGAATGGCCGTTTCTGATTTCGCGATAATCGTTTCCTTGGTCTGGGCCAACCGGGTGATGATCAACCCCACGCGCAAAGGCTTGAAACCCGCAATAGAAACCAGCGGCTGGCCATCAATAATCGCCAACGCCTTTTCCACAACATCGCGCGGGCAAGCCAATGGAATAATCTTCACCGTGGCTAACATGTCGCGCCGCCCCACCCGCGCAAATCTCGGCAATGTGGCAATCGTCAAACTCTCATGCAAATGATTGATGGCGCGCAGCCGTATTTCATCAACAAGCAAAACCCCAGCTTGATCAGCATGGATATTGGCCCGCCCGGTAAACGCTTCTTGAGAGCTTGCATTAGCCCCACCTATGGCAACTGAAATCTGGTGCGCCGCCACATCTTCGGGCACATCATTCGCATCAAGCTTTGCCGCAACAATGTTGTGAACGCCTTCATCACGCAGCAGCGCAATATCTGCTGCATTCAAAACTTTGCCCTTTCGTAAATGTGCAGTCTTCAATTTCACCGAATGGGCCAGAACGCAAGCCAAGGCATCATCCACCGCGAATGAGCCAAACTTCATTATCCGCCCAGCCGCAAAGATTGGGTCATTTCGGCCATGATCGAAATGGCAATTTCCGGCGCACCAACAGCACCAATTTTCAAACCAATCGGCCCATGAATGCGCGCCAATTGAGCATCATCAAAACCAGCGGCCTTCAGGCGTTCCATGCGCGCTCCCTGGGTTTTCTTCGAACCCAATGCTCCGATATAAAAAGCACCAGACTTCAAAGCCAAATCCAAAGCCGGGTCGTCAATTTTGGGGTCATGCGTCAGCGCCACAAATCCGGTGAGCCCGTCTAAACCCAATGCTGGCAAAACCTCTTGCGGCCAAGCCTCAACTAAATTCACACTCGGAAAACGCGCACCCGTGGCAAAGGCGCCGCGCGGATCAATCACCGTCACATCATAACCCGTCGCCTGCGCCATGGGGATCAAGCTTTGCGCAATATGCACAGCACCAATGATGACCAATCGCAATGGTGGGTTGTGAATGGCGATAAAACTTTCACCAGCCTCGCTCTTTTCAATGCCAGATTGGTCAAACCTGAACCGCTTGTCGAGAACATTAGAAAGCCCACCGCCCTCCCCGCGCTCCTCGATACGCTGCTCTCCCGAAGCCAAATCGGTGATCAGCGCAATGGCGCGCCGATTTTTGCGAGCCGCCAAAATCACTTTGAGAATATCAGCCTTCACAACAGCGGCTCCACATAAATCCGGATTTTTCCACCACAGGCCAAGCCCACTTTCCAGGCGGTTTCATCGGCCACACCAAAGTCCAATATCCGAGGCTCGCCCGATTTCATCACATCAAGCGCATCAGTAATCACCGCCCCTTCCACACAGCCGCCTGAAACCGAACCCATAAAATTGCCATCCCCGTCAATTACAAGCTGGCTGCCTACTGGCTGCGGCGCTGACCCCCAAGTTTCAATCACCGTCGCCAAAGCAAGTTTACGGCTTTGCGCCATCCAATCCGCCGCCACTTCCAAAACTGAAACATCCATGATCTCGCTCCTAGTGTCCAATCATGCGCATCACAACGCAAACTGGCAAGGCCGACGATTGCCGCACTGCACACTAAACCAAATGTGATTTGCGCACGTAGCAAAAGCAATACGTCATGTTTCAAAGCGAGGGACAATTCATGTTCAGATTTTTGATCTCGGCCCTGTTGGTTGTTTTCCTTATTGCGCCAACCTCCGCCCAATCCATTACGCCACAGGATCAAACCGCCTTTCAAGCCATCATCGCGGCCCAGCTTGACGCGTTTAAAAAGGATGATGGTGTCGCCGCCTATTCTTATGCCGCCCCCGTCGTCCAGGGCCTTTTCCCCGATGCAGAAAAATTCATGACCATGGTGAAACATGGCTATGAACCGATCTTTAAAAACGCCAAACACAGCTTCGGTCAACTCGTGGATGATGGTTTGGGCCACCCCTATCAGCATGTCATCATCACCACGAGTGACGGCAAGCGTTATGAAGCGGTCTATGTCATGCAACAGCAGCCTGATGGCAGTTGGAAAATCGCTGGTGTGCAAATGGTGGAAATTCCAACCACAGACGCCTGACAAACTTCTGCGCCTAAGCTAAACTGCGGGCATGAAACAATCATCTGCCCGCACAGCGATATTGCAATACGTTCCCGTGGCCCTCATCATTGCAATCGTCGCCGCTGCCGAATATGCCAATGGCCGTCTTCCCATTTGCAAATGCGGCTATGTGAAACTCTGGCATGGCGTGGTCAACAGTTCGGAAAATTCCCAACACATCGCCGATTGGTATTCGCTCTCCCATATTGTTCACGGGTTCATATTCTTTGGCGCAACATGGCTGATCATGCGCAATTGGTCTCTTGCCAACCGTCTCATCGCGGCAACGCTTATCGAAGGCGGTTGGGAAGTTTTCGAGAATTCCGCCTTCATCATCAATCGCTACCGCACCGCCACAATCTCGCTGGATTATTTCGGCGATAGCATTGTGAACTCAGTCAGCGACATCGGCTTCATGATCCTGGGCTTTTTCGTCGCCGCCAAGCTGCCGTGGAAAATCACATTGCTCGCCGCCATCGCGATGGAACTTCTGGCCCTCGCAATGATCCGCGATAATCTCACGCTCAACATCATTATGCTGATTTACCCAATTGATGCCATCAGGCAATGGCAGGCGGGAGCTTAAAGCCCCCGCCCTCATCAATTAAGGCTGGTTTTCGCAGATAATTGACTGGAACGCATAACATCCCGGCCCCTTGCACAGTTTACCATTGCCGATGAAGCGTGATGGCTTGGAACCATAAGGCACAGGGCCAGACTGGTTGAAATCAGCCGCATCATCATAGCCTTTGGCATCGCAGAAACTATCGGCCGCGTCTTGGCCACAACCAACACCCTTGGTTTCGCAATAGTTCACACGGTAACCATTGAGTTTTGGATTGTAATAAGTGTGCTGGTCACCACCGGCCCCACCGCCACCCATCGTCGGATCAGGTGGAATATAAACTGGAGGAGGTGGTAGTGGCGGAGGCGCGTCCGGCTTTTCACAAGTGACATAAGTAAAGCCATCGCAAGTCGGCGCATTGCAAACTTGGCCTGTGCCCTGAACGACAGTCGGCGTTGCAGCGCCTATATCAACGGCTTCTTCAAAATCATTGGATTGCACATAACCCTTGGATTGGCAAAACCGGTCAGCCGCGGGCTTGCCACACAAAGCCCCCCATTGGTAACACCAGTCGATCCTGAACGGCCCGGCTTTCGGCTTGGCAAAAGTCTGTTCAGACGCTTGCGCCCCGCCCAGCATCACCCCCAAACCAATAAGCCCGCTGGCAACCCAAATTCCAATTTTCATCAGACGCTCCATCAAAGGGCCCCCGCCCGTATGAACCGAATCTAACAGAAACTTAAACTCTGCACCACGGCTAGATTTAACATAAGGCCAGTGTCGGAATTTCGGTAGTCAGAGGCGTTTTCACCCTGCTCAAATGCAGTGAGTTGAACTATCCTCACCACCAAGGAGAAACGCCATGCAATCAAAAGTCATCATCACTTGCGCCGTCACCGGGTCGGGCGACACCGTGGGCAAGCACCCCGCCGTTCCCGTAACGCCAGAGCAAATTGCCAATTCTGCTTTGGAGGCTGCATCAGCGGGTGCCACGGTCGTGCATTGCCATGTGCGCAACTTGAAAACCGGCAAAGGCACCAGAGATGTGGCCCTTTATGCCGAAGTCATGGAACGAATCCGCGCCAAAAACACCAATGTGATCATCAACCTCACCGCCGGCATGGGCGGAGATTTGATGGTGGGTGATGGCGAAAACCCAATGAAATGGGGCGAAGGCACTGATCTTGTAGGCCCCGCCGAACGGCTGCTACACATAAAAGAGCTGCGCCCTGAAATGTGCACACTGGATTGCGGCACGCTCAATTTTGGTGATGGTCAATCGATCATGATCCAAACCCCTACCCAACTGCGTGAGCAAGCCCGTCTGATCAAATCCTATGGCGTTAAGCCCGAGATGGAAATTTTTGACTCAGGCAATTTGTGGTTCGCCAATCAGCTGGTGAAAGAGGGCTTGATCGATGGCCCACCGCTTTATCAGCTCTGCCTCGGCATTCCATGGGGTGCCCCCTTCAACACCGAAACCATGGCCTACCAAAAATCACAAATGCCAGAAAATGCCGTCTGGGCTGCCTTCGGTATCGGCCGCAATGAATTTCCAGCGGTGGCGCAGGCCGTGTTGCTGGGCGGCCATGTGCGCGTCGGTCTGGAAGATAATCTCTATCTCGATAAGGGCGTGTTCGCGTCAAACGGCACGCTGGTTGAACGCGCCGTGAAGATCATAGAATTGCTCGGAACAAAAGTGGCAACACCAGATGAAGGCCGTGAAATTTTAAAATTGAAGGCACGCACATGAACAAAATCAAAACCGTTGGCATCGCCGGCACTGGCCTCATCGGCGCGGGCTGGGCCGCGCGTCTGCTCATTCGGGGCTTTGACGTGATTGCCTATGATGTTTCCCCCACAGCAGAAGCCAAACTCAAAGCCGCCATCAAAGTGGCTTGGCCCAGCATGGAAAAGCTGCTCGGCAAGCCTAAGAAAAAAGGCAAGCTCAGCTTCACCACGGATCTGAAAGAAATGGCTTCAAAAGCCCAATTCATTCACGAAGCCGCCCCCGAACGCGAAGCCCTCAAAATCAAATTGTTTAAGGATATTGATGCAATCGCTGCACCTGATGTCATCATCTCCTCCTCATCTTCAGGCTTCCTGCCCACCAAGCTGCAATCGGAATGCCAACACCCTGGGCGCGTCATCATCGGCCACCCCTTCAATCCGGTCTATCTTTTGCCACTGGTTGAAACCGTTCCCGGTGCCAAAACCAGCAAAGAAGCCATGGATCGTGCTGGCGTCTATTTCGAATCCATCGGCATGCAGGTGCTGCGCCTGAAAAAAGAAATCGACGGCTATATCTGCGACCGTCTGCAAGAAGCCCTGTGGCGCGAAGCCCTGCACATCTTGGATAAGGATGTGGGAACCACGGGCGATATCGACGACTCAATCATTTATTCCGCTGGCATGCGCTGGGCCTTCATGGGCTCCTTCCTCACCTATCATGTCGGCGGCGGCCCCGGCGGCATGCGTGATTTCATCAAGCAGTTTGACCCAACCTTGGCCTTACCCTGGACTGATCTCAACTTCCCGAAATGGAACCAACCTTTAGAGCAACGTCTGATCGAAGGCACCGATGCTCAAGCCGCAGGCCGCACCGTGGCCCAAATCGAAGCTAAGCGGAATGCAGTATTGGTTGATATGATGAAACTGTTCAAAAAGCATAAAATCGGTGCAGGCCTTGTGCTGGAACGTGAAGAAAAGGCAAAGAAGAAACGTCCTCTACCGCTAAAGCGGGAGAGGACAGGGGCCCGAAGCGCGTGAGCGCTTTGGGAAAGGTGAGGGTAAGTCAACTCACAGCCCCTCACCTCCCCATTGCTTCGCAATGGGCCCCTTCCTCTACCGCTAAAGCGGGAGAGGACAAGAAGGAGAAACCGTATGAAACAACAACGCGTCATGATCACCGCCGCCGCCACTGGCATTGGCCGCTGCATCGCCAAGGCCTTCCATGATGAAGGCGCGCATGTTCATATCTGCGATGTGAACGAGCAAGCCTTGGAAGCCTTCCGTGATGAATTCCCCGAGATCGGTGCCACCCATGTCAACGTCACATCGGAAGCCGAGATCGAGGCTTGGTTCGATGACGCGCTCGATGATTTGGGTGGTCTTGACGTGATGGTCAACAACGCGGGCATCAAAGGCCCCACCGCTCCCATTGATGACATTGACTTTGCCGATTGGCGTGAATGTCTGGCCGTTGGCATCGACTCTTATTTCCTCTGCGCAAGGCGCGCCGCTCCAATTCTGAAAGCTCAGAACTCCGGCACCATCATCAACCTCTCCTCCACCGCAGGCCTCTTCGGCTTCGGCAACCGCACGCCCTATGCCGCCTCCAAATGGGCCGTCATCGGCCTCACCAAATCATTAGCCATTGAGCTTGGCCCCTACCAGGTCACATGCAACGCCATCTGCCCCGGCACGGTGCGGGGCGACCGCATCAACCGCGTCATCCAGGGCGAGGCCGATCTGCGCGGCGTCCCCTTCGCCGTGGTTGAAAAGGAAACCATCGAAGGCTCATCCATCGCCCGCTTTGTCGAGCCAGAAGAGATTGCCAATATGGCCGTGTTCTTGGCCTCACCCGCCGCGCGCATGGTTTCCGGCCAAGCCATCGGCGTTGACGGCCACACCGAAACCTTCCACATCAAGTAGGATCACATGGATTTTTCCCTCTCCGACGAACAACAGATGATCATCAAAACGACGAAGGATTTCGTCGCTGCTGAGCTTTATCCCCATGAAAAGGAAGTCGAAGAAACCGGCATTCTTCGTCCAGAGCTGCGCGATGAAATCAAAGCCAAAGCAATTAGCGCAGGTCTCTTCGCCGCCAACATGCCCGAGGAAGTGGGTGGTGCGGGCCTCGATACTTTAACATGGTGCCTTTACGAAAAAGAATTGGGCCGCGCCAATTACGCGCTGCATTGGACATGCGTAGGCCGCCCGTCAAACATCTTGATGGCTTGTAACGCTGAACAGCGTGAGCGCTACACCCTGCCCGCCGTGCGTGGCGAAAAAGCGGATTGTTTGGCCCTCACCGAACCGGGCGTCGGCTCTGATCTCAGAGGCATGAAAACTTTTGCCAAACAGGATGGCGATGATTTTGTGATCAATGGCGTCAAACATTTCATCAGCCATGGCGAAGAGGCTCATTTCACTGTGCTATTTGCAGCAACAGGCGAAGAAGAAACCTCCCGCGGCAAAAAGAAATTGATCACCGCTTTTCTGGTCGATAAAGGCATCAAGGGCTTTACCGTGCGCGATGGCTATAAAAATGTCTCGCATCGTGGCTATCCCAATTCGATTTTAGAGTTCAACGATTGTCGCATCCATAAATCGCAAATCTTGGGCGAATTGCACAAGGGTTTTGAAGTCGCCAACACCTGGCTCGGCGCAACCCGCCTGCAAGTGGCTTCCACCTGTCTGGGCCGTTCCGAACGCGCCCTCGAACTCGCGCTCCAATATGCAGTCGATAGAGAACAATTCGGCCAACAAATCGGCAAGTTCCAAGGCATCTCCTTCAAGCTCGCTGACATGGCCATGGAACTCAAAGCCGCTGAACTCCTCACCCGCGAAGCCGCGTGGAAATTCGATCAAGGCACGGTCACCGAAATGGATATGTCGATGGCCAAACTCAAATCCACTGAGGTGCTGGCTATGATCGCCGATGAAGCCATCCAAATCCACGGCGGCATGGGCCTGATGAGCGACTTGCCATTAGAGCGCATCTGGCGCGATGCAAGAGTTGAACGCATCTGGGAAGGTACATCCGAAATCCAACGCCACATCATTTCCCGCGGTTTGCTGAGGCCACTGGGGGGATAATTTTACCCCCTACCGTCACCCCAGCGAAAGCTGGGGCCCCGCTTAAACACAAGCACAATTGTCAAATATGGAAATAGAAAAACACCCTGCCGTCTACATCCTCGCCAGCAGATATCGCGGCACGATTTATACTGGGGTTACGTCAGACCTGTACACTCGCATTCACCATCATAAAAACGAACTTTTTGAAGGCTTCACGAAAAATTATCAGATCAAGTGCCTTGTTTGGTATGCACACTTACCAACCATGGAAGAAGCGATCAGGGTCGAGAAGCAAATTAAAGCTTGGAAGCGCAATTGGAAATTTGAACTGATCGAAAAAATGAATAAGGACTGGCTCGATTTGCACGAGCACATCGATGCAAACATGATGTACGCCTCACCAAATAAAGCGGGGGCCCCAGCTTTCGCTGGGGTGACGGAATTTAGATGAACAAAAACACTTCTCTCCACCGCCTCCTCAATCCTACCTCCATCGCCTTCATCGGCGGCAATGAATGTGCCATTGCCATCACCCGCACGCGCGAGCTTGGCTTCACCGGAAAAATCTGGGCCGTGCATCCCAAGCGTGAAGAACTGGGCGGCATCGCAACAGTAAAATCGGTCGAAGACATTACAGGTGACATCGACGCTGCCTT
>JAYVXY010000006.1:0-9266 GCA_043784785.1 Aestuariivirga sp.
GCTGAGGCTTTGCTCGCCAAGGGTGCTAAGGATGTGACGGCCTATATCACCCATGGTGTTTTATCCGGTGGTGCGGTTTCGCGCATCACAGCGTCAAAACTCAAGAATTTGGTCATTACGGACTCGATCCAGCCCACGGAAGCCGTCAGAGTGGCGCGTAATATTCGCGTTCTACCAATTGCCCCGCTGCTGGGCGAAGCCATTGGCCGCACCAGCCGCGAAGAATCGGTTTCAAGCCTGTTTGAGTAATGCCTTCGACGGTTCTGTGTTGTAGGGCATGCTGCTGGCCACCTTGGCCGCAAGATCGTGGTTGAACAGACCCCGAATTGCAATGTCGATGGCCGCATCGGCCTTCATCAGTTTGTGAAGTTCATCAACGTTCCACACAATACATTCGGCGTCACTTGATAGAGTTACTGTCGCGCTCGCCGGGCCACCGGTTAAAAAGGCAATCTCACCCAAAAATATATGATCGTTTAGCTCGCTGGCTTGGCCCGCTTTCACCAATCGTGCACTGCCCTTGAGAAGGTAGAAAAGTTGTTCTGGTTTTTGCCCTTCGATCAGAATTGTCTGGTCACCATTTTTTGTGCGCGCAGCGTTGGCGATCAACCGCCTGAATTGACCGGGCGCCAAAACACAGATGCGGTGGTAAAGTTTGCGTAATTCGTCGGGAATGCCAAAATCAATACTGCTTCCAAAGACCAGGAAAATCATCCCCAGATTGGCGGCGATTGTGACAATCTTCCAGAACAATGCGTCGTAGATTGGGCCATTGGGAATAACATAATAATAGACGGCTTGCAGGATGAAACTGACGCACAGAAGACTTCTAAGGCGCAATTGATCACGCAATAGGAATGAGAAAAATGCCAGGCCATTGGCGATATGATAGAGGATTTGAATGAGGCTCGGTGGGTGTATGCCGTACATTAAGTCCGAGCTCATTTTTCACTTCCAGTCTTTGCGAAGATTCCGCTGATAGGGTTTGGGAATGACTGTTGGTGATGAGAAAATCAAGTGTTTGAACAATAGTTAAATGCATTTATTGTTATCAAATCGTCATTGCGGTCAGAACCAATTGAGCAGCTGGAGCAGTTTTCAGGAATTTCATGATGTGTCCTTTATAGCTTATTGTCGTTTCAATCGGGCACCTCTTGGCGGAGATTGTCTTGATGTTGGTCAAACTTCGGAATTTATTTATTGACTGGATTTGCACTTCGAAAAATCGGAGCTTTCCATTTCAGTCTAAAACGCTAGAATGGGCCTATGAGTTCCGCCATCAGCATTAAAAATCTTTCAAAAACCTACAAAACCGGTTTTTCAGCCCTCAAAAACATCAATCTCGAAATTCGCCACGGTGAAATTTTCGCTCTGCTCGGCCCTAACGGAGCCGGCAAGACCACATTGATCAGCATCATTTGCGGCATTGTGAATAAGAGCGATGGCGCGGTTCTGGTTGATGGCCATGACAATGTGAAGGACTACCGGGCGGCACGCTCCCTGATTGGTCTGGTGCCTCAGGAATTGACCACCGACGCATTTGAAACGCCTTGGGCGACGTTGAGTTTCAGCCGTGGACTTTTTGGCAAGCCAGCAAATCCCGCTCACATTGAAAAAATTCTGAAGCAGCTTTCGCTCTGGGACAAGAAAGATGAGAAGATAATGCGCCTGTCTGGCGGCATGAAGCGGCGCGTGTTGATTGGAAAAGCCTTGGCGCATGAACCGCGTATTTTGTTTCTGGATGAGCCAACGGCGGGTGTTGATGTTACCTTGCGTAAGGATATGTGGCAGGTGGTGCGCGACTTGCGGGCCACGGGCGTCACCATTATTTTGACCACACACTATATTGATGAAGCTGAAGAGATGGCTGATCGCATAGGTGTGATCAACAAAGGCGAGATGATCTTGGTGGAGGATAAGGCCACGCTGCTGCATAAATTGGGGCAGAAGAAACTTGCCTTGCAACTCATCAAGCCGCTGAAATCTATCCCGGCAAAGCTGAAAGCCCATCAATTGCGGTTATCCGATGATGGCAAAACATTGACCTTCACTTATGACGCGCATTCCGAAACAACTGGTATTGCCGGGTTGATGGATGATTTACGCGCGGCGAAAATTGAATATAGCGATTTGCAAACCACGCAAAGTTCGCTGGAAGATATCTTTGTGAATTTGGTGCAGAAATGAATATTCATGCGGTTGCTGCCATCTATAAATTTGAAATGGCGCGGGCCTTGCGCACGGTCTTTCAAAGCATCATCTCGCCGGTGATTTCGACAACGCTGTATTTCGTGGTGTTTGGCGCAGCAATGGGTGCCCGTGTGACCGAGATCGACGGCGTGGCCTATGGTTCTTTCATCGTGCCCGGTCTCATCATGCTTTCGCTGCTTACGCAGAGTATTTCCAATGCGTCGTTCGGCATTTATTTCCCGCGCTTTGTTGGCACAATATTTGAGCTGCTTTCTGCCCCGATTTCCTATTTTGAAATGGTGCTGGGTTATGTCGGCGCTGCGGCCACTAAATCCATTGTCTTGGGATTGATCATTCTGGCAACGGCCGCCTTTATTGTTCCCATTCACATTGCCCATCCGTTCTGGATGCTGCTGTTTTTGGTTCTAACGGCAACCACATTCAGCTTGTTCGGGTTTATCATTGGTGTTTGGGCTGATGGCTTTGAGAAGCTCCAAATCATTCCACTGCTGATCATCACCCCGCTGACCTTTCTGGGGGGTAGTTTTTATTCGATTAATGTTTTGCCGCCATTCTGGCAAAAAGTTTCGCTGTTCAATCCGGTGGTCTATTTAATCAGTGGTTTCCGCTGGAGCTTTTTTGAGATTTCCGATGTGAGTGTTGGTGTTAGCCTTGCCATGACATTTGTGTTTTTGGGGCTTTGCTTGATTGCGGTCTCATGGATCTTCCGCACGGGTTATAAAATCAAGAATTGAATTAAATTCCTGTAACGGTTTTGGTGTCAGCGCCTTGTCATGTGATTCGAGGGTAAACAGAGTTCAATTCTGTGGCCTTATGAGGAATCTGATGAATATTTTATCCCGTTTTATGACCCTGTTGTTGTCGTCTGTTGCCCTGTTTGGTGGTGCCTATGCCGCGACTGTTCCAGCAATCACAGACCCGCAATCTGCCGGCAGCCAGGCCGCAACTGATCCATCCATCCAGACTGTTTCATTGCATGACGGCACATTTATTGGCGGCACCTATGATGCCTATTATGGCGTGGTGCAGGTGCAGGCCACAATTCAGAATGGCACAATTGCAGATGTTAAGGCGCTGAAGTTTCCCAACCATAGTGGCACAAGTCGCTCGATCAACCGTCAAGCCCTGCCTTATCTTTTGCAAGAGGTGGTGGCTAGGCAAAACGCCAAAGTTGACATTATCGGCGGCGCCACGCTGACCAGCCGCGCCTATATCAGGTCGTTGCGCGATGCTTTGGTGCAGTCGGGCAAATAGCTGTCAATGCGCGACACTCGCATTTTAATGGGTATGCCGATTACGGTTGAAATCGTTGGCGCGCGCAGTGCCGACACGATCAATAATGTGTTTGACTATTTCATCCAGGTTGACGAGCGTTTTAGTACCTATAAGGACAAAAGCGAAATCAGCCTGTTCAATCGTCGCGAGATTACACCTCAACAGCTGAGCCCCGAGATGAAGGATGTGTTGCGGCTTGCAGCGCGTACGCGTGATCAAACAAATGGCTATTTCGAAATCCGCAAAGCTGATGGCACGTTGGACCCTTCGGGCATTGTGAAAGGTTGGGCCATTCAGAAAGCTGCCAAGATGATAAGGACAGCCGGCTTTGAGAATTTTTATGTTGAAGCGGGTGGCGATATTCAATCGGCGGGCATTAACGAGGAGGGCCGCGAATGGCGTGTGGGTATTCGCAGTCCTTTCAACTCTGATGACATTATAAAAGTGGTGGAGCCGCGCGGCCAAGGCATGGCCACCTCTGGTACCTATGTGCGCGGTCAACATATTTACAATCCGCACGCGCCTGAAAAGCCGATTGAGGATATTGTCAGCCTTTCGGTCATCGGCCCGGATATTCTGGAAGCAGATCGCTTCGCCACAGCGGCTTTTGCCATGGGCGAAAGCGGCATTTATTTCATCGAAAATCTGGCGGGGTTTGAAGCCTATATGGTGAATGCCAAGGGTATCGCCACCCAGACCACCGGCTTTGGAGCTTATGTTTTATCATGATCAGCGCAATTGATGGTTTTTTGAACCATACGACGATGTACCGCCTGGTTCTCTACTATGTGTCCGCTTTGTTGGTGGCGGCGTTTGGATTGGGCTTTTTCCATCTTGTGCCACATGATCCAGGTGCATTGGCACTTTCAACTGTTCTGATCACATTGGTTTGCTGGGTGAGCAATAAGGCCTTGGCTTTTGCCCTGCGTGTGCCCGCCAACACCGAGTCAATTTATATCACGGCCTTTATCGTGGCACTGATTATGCCGCCGGTTATGGCTACGGATATCAAAGGCTTGGCCGGGCTGGCACTTGCTTCGTTCGTGGCCATCGCCTCGAAATTTCTTCTGGCGATTTACCGCAAGCATATTTTTAATCCGGTGGCGATTGGCGTGGTGGCCTCATCATTTATCTTGGATCAACCCGCCACATGGTGGGTCGGGGGCAATCTTGAAATGCTGCCGATTGTGTTGGTTGGTGGCCTGCTTATTTTGCGCAAAGTGCAGCGCTTCGAAATGTTCGGCGTGTACGCACTGGCAAATTTAGTTGTCACAGCGATCACCACTTCACCCGATATGTATGCAGAAGCCTTCACTCAGTCGGTGATCTATTCGCCGTTGTTGTTTGCTGGCTTTGCGATGTTGACCGAGCCTTTAACAGCGCCTGCCGCACTTCTGCCAAGCTTGGGTTTCGGTGCCATTGTTGGCGCATTGTCGAGCCCAAGCATTCACATCGGCGAATTCTATTTCACGCCGGAATTGGCTTTTCTTGTGGGCAATGCTTTCGCCTGGGCCATCAGCCCCAAATATCGCTTCAAACTCACGCTTGAGCGGATCGAAAAAAAGGCTGCTGGTTGTTATGATTATGTGTTCGGCAGCAATCGTCGCGTTGTCTTTGCGGCCGGACAATATCTTGATTGGACGATGAACGTGCGTTCGCCTGATAATCGTGGCAATCGCCGCTCCTTCACCATTGCTTCTGCACCAAGCGAGAAAAAGATTCATTTGGGCGTGAAGTTCTATCCAGGTCCCAGCGCCTTTAAACAAACCATGCTGGCGATGAAACCGGGTGATGTGGTTTATGGTTCGCAGCTCGCGGGATCATTCGTGTTGCCGAAAGACACGGGTGAAAAGCTGGCCTTTCTGGCCGGCGGTATTGGCATCACGCCGTTTCGCAGCATGATTCAGGAAATGGTGATTACCAGAGACAAGCGTGATGCCGTGTTGTTTTATGGCAATAACAAGACCGATGAAATTGCTTATACAGATGTGTTTGATCGGGCTGAACGTGAGATGGGTTTGCGCACCATCTATGCCGTGGCCCAAGGTGCCCCTGCCAACAGCAACATGCATCAAGGTTTTATTGATGCAGGTCTCATCACCCGCGAATTGCCTGATTTCAAAGAACGCACTTTCTATATCTCAGGCCCGCGCGTCATGGTGACCCGCTTTGAAAAAGTGCTGAAGGAATTGGGTGTGGGCCATATGCGGATCAAGACAGATTTCTTTCCGGGATTTGCGTGAAACCCTGTCGGTCTTGAATGTGAGTTATGTTTGGCTGGATTGGTAAATCCGGCGTCGGAACTGTTCGGCCAGATTGTTGATATCTAAGCCGAACGGAATTTTCGTTGATGCTTCAGGAAATTGTTCAGCAATAAGTTTAGAAAGTTCCTCAAGTTTCGGCGGCACAGGCCGATTGGTTACGCGCAAAGCACGAAGCGCAATTGGTGCCAAGCTGGCCAAGGATTGTTCTAATAGTTCGCTCACACGATCAAATTTCTTCCACGCCAGAAAAACGGGTGATGCCACATCATCTTGGCCAAACCCACCAGATTCAGAACCTGGCAACAATGTGGGCGCCGCCAACATGCGGGCCTCTTCCTCATAGCCAACAATCGCCATTGGCAAACAACCAAAATAATTGCCATTTTCCGGATAACCCAAATACTGCGGCAGTAGTGACACCGAAGAATCGAGAAGCTTGGCGGCAATGCGCCCCGTCAGCACGATGAGATTTGTGTAGGCCGCAACCATGGCATCAAGCGCTGCCGGAGCTTGAGCATTGTGATAGCCACCTGTGCTGATGACGACTTCGTCTGTTTGGCGTTCGTGCTTGGGGATGACGACAGGATTATCGGTGATTGCCGTCAATGACTGGCGCGCCACAGTTTCAGCAGATTGTGTTGCCAAATGCGCTTGGCCCAAGATACGCGGCAGGATGCGGATGCTGACTGGCGTTTGATAAGGCCTGCGCGCATCATTTTGGCCGCCCTCGATCAATTCTCGCAAGGTTTGTAAGGCCCAAGCATCGTGTGGATTGTTCCAAAAGGTTTCAAGCTCAACAGCAAAATGCCCGCGCGGCACATTGAATGCCTCAGCGCCAAGCGCCAGCACTTCGGTTGCAACCATCAACCGCGTTGGTGCCGAAAGAGCAGAATCTGCAATCAGAGCAGAAGCGGCGGGCGAGCCATTTATGAGTGAGAGCATATCTTTCTCAGCCAGAGAGGTTTTGGAGGCCAGTTCCATGAAGAGATGTGACAGCGATAAAATTTCACCCGCACCACCTTGGCCGCGGGCAGGGACAGTTGGCTGACGCGGGTCGGCTAACATGGCAGCAACCGCCTTTGCCACATGTGGTGACACGGCGGCATGACCGTCAACAAAATTGGCAAGACGGGCAAGCACAATGCCGCGCACCACACGATCGGGCAAAGGATCGCCCCAAGAAGCCGCGCGGTAATGGGTGGGGGTGGTGGCTTGATTGAGGCGAGCTTTTTTATCAAGCCGCTCCTTTGCGCGCTGGCCATAACCCGTGTTGACGCCATAGATGGTGATGTTTGGTTGATCAATCAGGCCTAGAAAATCATCTCGGGCCGTCTGAAGTTTTTTCAACACAGCGGAACTGAGGATCACATTCCCATTTCCCCAAGCGATGCGGCGAAACACTTCCAATGTCAGGTCCGCGCGAGCGTTGATTGTAAAGCTCATGATCGACTACCTATTTCACTGACACCGCATTTAATTATCCTCATCATTCGTTCTCTTGCCATAGAGTCAATTGATTGCCTATATTTACGAATGGAGTAGGGAGGCAAGGAAAGCAATAAATCGCTGCCGCCATAAACCTGTAGCCTCGAGCGAAACATCTTCGACGTATCATCAAAATGCACCCTCCACGGGCTGTGCTGCACCAACAAGGCCAAAACCAATAAAGCTGTAATCATCAATAGAATCACTGTCATCTCCTTCTTCAGCTTTCACATATAAGGGATTCAAAACCCGATGTCAAGTATAAAATCCTATAAAAGTTTAAAATTCTTATTTTTGTTTCGAGCCAAAGCTCATTGATCTGCCCCAAACTTGCCATCCTCCGCCATTTCCCCTATAGCCCCGCCACATTCGGCGTCGTTCACCCCTGGAGGAAGGCCGGATTTCATTTAATCGGAGAATATCATGTCTAAAATTATTGCTTTGAAGGCCACAGTTCGTGGCGGGGCCGGTAAGGGGGCCGCTCGTGCAGTGCGTCGTGAGGGACTTGTTCCCGGCGTCGTATATGGCGACAAACAGAACCCTCAGATCATTTCGATGATCTATAAAGATCTCGAGCCACATGTGGGCACGGGTCGTTTCCTCTCAACCTTGGTTGACGTTGAAATTGATGGCAAAACCGTGCGCGCAATCCCACGCGACATTCAGTTTGAACCGGTGAAGGACCGCATCACCCATGTTGATTTCCTGCGCCTTGGCAAAGATGCCAAGATTGCGGTGAATGTTCCCGTGCATTTCAAGAACCAGGAAGCATCACCCGGCATTAAGGCCGGCGGTGTTCTCAACATCGTATCACATTCGGTGAGCTTGTATTGCCCAGCCGACTTCATTCCTGATGAAGTGATTGTTGATTTGACCGGCATGGCCGTGATGTCATCAATCCATTTGTCGGACATTAAATTGCCAGACCGCGTGACTTCCGCTGTGCGTGATGACGTAACGCTTTGCGCCATCTCAGCTCAGGCCAAGGAAGAAGTGGCCGCTGAAGGCGCTGTTTCGGCTGAAGTTCCGGCTTCTGCGCAAAAGCTTCCAGCTGATGCCAAGGCTGCTCCAGCCAAGGGCGCGGCACCTGCCAAGGGTGCTGCTGCTGCTCCGGCCAAGGGTGCAGCTGCTGCACCAGCAAAAGCTGCTGCTGCCCCTGCTGCAAAGAAGAAGTAATCCTTCCGGGGAAGCCCCATGTTTCTATTTGTAGGCTTGGGCAACCCCGGAAGCGAATATGCTTCCAATCGGCACAATATCGGTTTCATGGCGGCGGATGTAATTGTCCGCCGCCATCATTTTTCAAGCTGGCGCAAAAAGTTTCGGGGCGAAATTTCTGAAGGCACATTGGCTGGTGAAAAAGTTCTGGTGCTAAAGCCGCAAACTTTCATGAATGAATCTGGTCGCAGCGTTGGCGAGGCGGTTCGCTTTCACGATATTCCACTTTCCAATGTGTTCGTGTTTTATGATGAGCTGGATTTGGAGCCCGGCAAAGTTCGCGTGAAACTTGGCGGCGGTGCGGCGGGCCATAATGGCATTCGGTCGATTACGCAGCATATCACGGCAGAGTTCAAGCGTGTGCGCTTGGGCATTGGTCATCCCGGTGATGCGAAGTTTGTGTTGCCACATGTGCTGGGTGACTTTGATAGGCAGGATCGCGATTGGCTGGTTGCTTTGCTGGACGCTGTGGCCGATAACGCGGCCACCTTGGTTGAAGGCCATGAGGCCAAGTTTCAAAGTTATGTTCACTTGGCGGTGAATCCGCCAAGTTCATCTGGCCGTATTGATAAGAAGGAATAGTTATGGGTTTTAAATGCGGAATTGTTGGGTTGCCGAATGTTGGTAAATCCACCTTGTTTAATGCGCTCACGCAAACATCGGCAGCGCAAGCCGCGAACTATCCGTTCTGCACCATTGAACCCAATGTGGGCGATGTGGGTGTGCCTGATCCGCGCCTTGATGTATTGGCCGCCATTGCTGGCAGCCAGCAGATTATTCCAACCCGTTTGACCTTTGTGGATATTGCCGGCCTTG
>JAYVXY010000007.1:0-9151 GCA_043784785.1 Aestuariivirga sp.
AGATCAACCATCGAAAGATTGCAGCGCTTGGCAAAATCGCCCGCTTCATCGAGCACATAAGCCACACCGCCAGACATGCCTGCGGCAAAGTTGCGGCCAGTTTCACCGATCACCAACACGCAGCCGCCCGTCATATATTCGCAGCCATGGTCGCCCACACCTTCAACAACGGCCACAGCGCCAGAGTTGCGCACAGCGAAACGTTCGCCTGCTACACCACGGAAATAGGCCTCGCCGGAGATGGCACCATAAAGCACGGTGTTGCCGATGATTGATGAGGTTTCAGGCTTAAAGCCCACATTGGCTTGCGGCTTGATGATGATCTTACCGCCAGAAAGGCCTTTGCCGACATAGTCATTGCCTTCGCCGGTCAAATCAAGCGTCATGCCCTTGGCCGCCCAAGCGCCAAAGCTTTGGCCCGCCACGCCATTAAGCTTCACATAGATTGTGTCTTCAGGCAGCCCTGCATGACCGTAAGCCTTCGCCACAGCGCCGCCGAGCATGGCACCCGCCGTGCGATCCGAGTTGCGGATCTTGCTTTCGATCACCACAGCCTTGCCCTCGAGCAAAGCAGGGGCCGCTTTGTCGATCAAGGTGCGATCCAGCACATGATCAATACCATGATCTTGTTTGCCGGTTTTGCGAATGGCCACAGGGCCTGTCACATCCGCCTTGGCAAACAGCTTGGTGAAATCCAGGCCCTTGGCTTTGAAATGGGTAATCGCCTTCTTGGTGTCGAGCCATTCTGTGTGGCCCGTCAATTCTTCAAATTTGCGAATGCCCATATGCGCCATCAATTCACGCAGCTCACCCGCCACGAAGAAGAAATAATTGATCACATGTTCAGGCTGGCCTTTAAAGCGCTTGCGCAGTTCAGGATCTTGTGTGGCCACACCAACCGGGCAGGTGTTCAAATGACATTTACGCATCATGATGCAGCCCGCGGCAATCAGTGGTGCCGTGGCAAACCCGATTTCATCAGCGCCCAGCAAAGCCGCAATCAACACATCACGGCCGGTGCGAATGCCGCCATCGGCCTGCACAGCAATGCGGCTGCGCAGATCATTGGCAACAAGCGTTTGCTGGGTTTCAGCCAAACCGATTTCCCATGGTGAGCCGGCATGCTTGATCGAGGTCAAAGGCGATGCGCCTGTGCCCCCTTCATAGCCGGAGATGGTGACATGATCGGCATGGGCCTTGGAAACACCAGCCGCCACCGTGCCCACACCCACTTCAGAGACGAGCTTCACCGAAACCAGCGCCGCCGGGTTGACGTTTTTCAAATCGAATATCAGCTGCGCCAAATCTTCAATCGAATAAATGTCATGATGCGGTGGTGGCGAAATCAAACCAACGCCGGGAGTTGAATGGCGCACTTTTGCAATGGTCGCATCAACCTTATGGCCGGGCAACTGACCACCTTCGCCGGGTTTGGCACCCTGCGCAATCTTGATCTGCATCATGTCTGAGTTGACCAGATATTCCGCCGTCACGCCAAAGCGGCCAGAGGCTACCTGCTTGATAGCTGAGCGCATGGAATCGCCGTTAGGCATGCGCACATAACGATCAGATTCTTCGCCGCCTTCACCGGTGTTGGATTTGCCACCAATACGGTTCATCGCAATCGCGAGTGTTGTGTGGGCCTCGCGCGAGATCGAGCCGTAAGACATGGCACCTGTGGAGAAGCGCTTGACGATATCAACAGCCGGTTCAACTTCTTCAATCGAAATCGCGACCTTGCCCATTTCTTCCGATGACTTGATGCGGAACAACCCGCGCAAGGTTTTCAAGCGTTCGCTTTGATCATTGATCAGGCGTGCAAATTCACGATACTTATCTTGGCTGTTACCACGCACTGCATGTTGCAAGTTGGAAACGGTTTCAGATGTCCATACATGGGCTTCGCCACGCATGCGCTGGGCATATTCGCCGCCCACTTCCAAACTGGTGGAAAGCACCGGGTTTAAACCAAAAGCATCTTCATGGCGGCGGAAGGATTCCTCTGCCACTTCGGTCAAGCCCACACCTTCAACTTGCGTGGCCGTGCCGGTGAAATATTTGCGTACGAATTCGGTTGATAGGCCGATGGCGTCAAAAATCTGCGCGCCGCAATAAGATTGATAAGTTGAAATGCCCATTTTGGACATGACTTTCAGGATGCCCTTATCCACCGCCTTAATATAACGCTTCACGGCTTCATAGGCGCTCACTTGCTCATCCAATGTGGGCAGCAAGGCTTCCAGAGTTTCAAAAGCGAGATAGGGGTTAATGGCTTCAGCGCCATAGCCCGCCAGCACGCAGAACTGATGTACTTCGCGGGGTTCACCTGATTCAACCACAAGGCCCACCGAGGTGCGAAGACCTTTGCGGATCAAATGATGATGCGTGGCTGATGTAGCCAGCAAGGCTGAGATGGGTGCGCGCTCGGCAGATACCGCGCGGTCCGACAGAATGATAATGTTATAACCATCATTCACGGCGCGTTCAGCTTGTGCGCACACGCTGTCTAAAGCAGCCTCCATATATTCCGGGCCGTTGGCCACATCATAGGTAATGTCAATGGTTGCGGTGCGGAACGGGTTTTCACGCACTGAGCCGATGTTGCGAATGCGCTCCAACTCTTCATTGGTGAGGATGGGTTGCGACACTTCCAAACGCATGTGCTTTGATGTGCCCTTGAGATCAAGCAAGTTCGGGCGCGGGCCAATGAAGGACACGAGCGACATGACCAGTTCTTCGCGGATTGGATCAATCGGCGGGTTGGTGACTTGTGCAAAGTTCTGCTTGAAATAAGTATCCAGCATTTTGTTGCGATCTGACAAGGCTGACACTGGCGTGTCATTGCCCATCGAGCCAATGGCTTCCTGGCCAGTGGTGGCCATTGGCGCCATCAAGATTTTCAAATCTTCTTGGCTGTAACCAAAGGCTTGTTGGCGATCGAGTAGAGGAACTGCGATCTTGGGGCGAGCCGTCTTGGCCTTTGGCATATCACGCAGCACAGTTTGGGTGCGCTTCAACCAATCCTTATAGGGATGGGCATTGGCCAATTCCTTCTTCAAGTCTTCATCAGAAATGATCTTCTTCTTATCGAGATCGATCAGCAACATCTTGCCCGGTTGCAAACGCCATTTTTGGATGATCTTGGATTCATCAAAATCCAAACAGCCCATTTCAGACGCCAGCATTACATGGCCGTCATCGGTGACGAGATAGCGCGATGGGCGCAGGCCGTTGCGATCCAGCGTGGCACCAATCACTTTGCCGTCGGTAAACACCATGGCGGCAGGGCCATCCCATGGTTCCATCATCGCGGCGTGATGTTCGTAGAAGGCACGACGATCTTCATCCATCAGCGGGTTTCCGGCCCAGGCTTCAGGGATCATCATCATCATGGCATGAGGCAGGGAATAGCCGCCCATGGTGAGCAGCTCTAAGGCGTTATCAAAAATCGCAGTATCTGATTGGCCCTCAAAAGAAATCGGCCAGAGCTTGGAGAGATCTTCGCCCAGCACATCGGATTGCATGGTGGCCTGGCGTGCGGCCATCCAGTTATAGTTGCCGCGCACGGTGTTGATTTCACCATTGTGGCAAATGAAGCGGTAGGGATGCGCCAGTGGCCATGAGGGGAAAGTATTGGTCGAGAAGCGTTGATGCACCAGAGCGAAAGCCGATTGCACGCGCTCATCAGCCAAGTCGGTGTAATAGGCCGCCACATCCTTGCCCAGCACAAGGCCTTTATAGACGATGGTGCGGCAAGAAACGGATACGGGGTAATAGGTGCGTGCTTTGGCGCTCAACACTTCGATTACACGGTTGGAAACAACTTTGCGGCACACAAAAAGCTTGCGCTCAAAATGGGCTTCATCACGAATGGTGGGGCCGCGACCCAAAAACACTTGACGGTGCATCGGCTCAGTGCCCTTCACCGAATAACCCAGCACAGTTGAATCCACTGGCACATCGCGCCAGCCCAAAACTTTCAAACCTTCTTCGCGCGCGGTTTCCCACCAAATGCGTTCAATGTCTTGGCGATAAAGCGGCTCGCGCGGCATGAACAAGAAGCCCACGCCATATTGGCCAGCAGCTGGCAGTTCAAAGCCCAAACGCTTGGCATCAGCTTGATAAAACTCATGCGGAATTTGAATCAGAATGCCAGCGCCATCACCGGCCTTCGGGTCTGCACCCACAGCACCGCGATGCTCAAGGTTTTTGAGGATCAACAGACCGTTGGAAACCGTCTTGTGGCTTTTGATGTTGTTGATGTTGGCATAAAGGCCAATGCCGCAAGCATCATGCTCATTGCGAGGGTCATAAAGGCCATGGGCGTGGGGCATGCCTTCGGGCAAGTGCACGGGTGCGTTCACGATCTTTAAACTCCTCTGATAGGACAGCTATACTGACTTATCTTTTATGCCATTTGAGAAGTTTGAACGCAAGTAAAGAATCATTTTTGAATGAAAATCGAAATATTGTTGCGCGAATGCCGGGTATTTAGGTGTTTGGAGCGACGAACCTGCGGCGCGCCTCTTGCATTTGGCCGGCATTGTCTTCAACCCAAGTCCATAACGCGCATACGGCCATTCCCAGCGAGTGGCCAAGCTCGGTGCGCTGATATTCAACTTTTGGTGGGATGACGGCATGGATTTTGCGAATCACAAGGCCGTTCTGCTCCAGTCTTCGCAAAGTTTGGGTCAGCATTTTCTGACTGATGCTCGGAATTTTTCGGCGCAGTTCAGTAAAGCGCAGCACGCCACTCACCGCCAGCTCTTCAAGCACCAGCATTGTCCACTTATCGGCGATCTGTCCGAGCAGCTCAATGGTCAAAGCTTCGACGTGCGGATTGAATTGGGGAATTTCGCAAACACTCACCGCTTCTGTTGGGGTGTCTTCGCGCATAAGTTCATCCATGCCAGTCTCCTTTGGGTTCCTATGAATATATTGGGTGCCTTCTTACAGTTTTCAAACGGCTGACTAAATGAAGCTCCTCAACACAGGAGCCTATCATGAAAATCAATCTTATTACAGGCGGCAGCCGTGGCCTTGGTCGCAGCATGGCGCTGCATCTGGCAGATAAGGGCCAGGATGTCATTCTCACTTATCACAGTAAAAAGGCGGATGCCGAAGCTGTGGTGAAAGAGATCACCGCAAAGGGCCGCAAGGCTGTGGCCCTGCAGCTCGATGTTTCAAATTCTGGAAGTTTTGATGCTTTTGTCGCTGCTGTGAAGCAGGCATTGGCCAGCACTTGGAAGCGCGATCACTTTGATCATCTCGTCAACAACGCAGGCACAGGCATTAGCGCAAACATCGACGCCCAGTCGGAAGCCGGTTTTGATGAAATGATGAACATTCATTTGAAAGCACCATTTTTTCTGACACAAAAACTCTTGCCGTTCATGGCCGATAAGGGCCGCATCATCAATGTGTCGTCTGGCTTGGCACGCTTCTCATTTCCAGAGCGTTCGGCCTATGCCATGATGAAGGGTGGCATCGAAGTGTTCACACGTTATCTCGCAAAAGAGCTTGGCGCGCGCGGCATAACCGCAAACACCATTGCGCCGGGTGCTATCGCCACAGATTTTGGTGGTGGCATGGTGCGTGACAATCCGCAATTTAACGCCCAAGTCGCTGGGCAAACAGCTTTGGGCCGTGTTGGCGAAGCAGATGATATCGGCGCACTTGTTGCTGCCATGTTGTCGGATGATTTCCGTTGGGTGAACGGTCAACGCATTGAAGCTTCAGGCGGATTCTATTTGTAAATTATGACAAGAGGGCCAGTGCCGATGCGCTGGCCCTTTTCATTTTTGAGCGACCGGTGCAAACTGTTGCCATAATAGAGTGCGCTTATGGCCAAACCCATCATTCATTCGTTCTTTGATGAACCCACAAACACGGTGAGCTATCTGGTCGCTGATCAATCGACCAGACAAGCGGTGGTGATTGATCCTGTTCTCAACTATGACCACAAATCTGGTGAAGCTTCGGTCACATCAGCCGATGCAATTTTGCGAAAGGCTGTGGAAGAAAATTTCAGCATCGCCATGGTTCTTGAAACCCATGTTCATGCTGATCATCTTTCGGGTGCTCCCTATATCAAATTGAAAACTAGTGCCAAGGCGGCAATTGGTGAACACATCCGCCAAGTGCAGCAAATTTTCAGGCCGATCTTTAATGCAATTGATGTTTCGGGCGAAGGCAGCGAGTTTGATGTGCTGTTGAAGGATGGCGACAGACTCAAAATCGGCGAAATGCAAGTTGAGGTGATTGCCACACCGGGCCATACACCGGCCTGTGTTTCCTATAAAATTGCTGATGCGGTGTTTGTGGGCGACACCATGTTCATGCCGGATTATGGCACAGCGCGGGCCGATTTTCCGGGTGGCGATGCCCGCCAACTCTATCGTTCGATCCACCGCCTGCTGTCACTGCCGCCAGAAACCCGCCTGTTCATGTGCCATGATTATTTGCCGAAAAATGGCCGCAGCAAATATGTGTGGGAAAGCACGGTGGCAGAAGAGCGTGCCGCCAATGTGCATGTGCATCAGGGCGTTTCCGAGGATGATTATGTGACCATGCGTCAGGCGCGCGATAAAACCTTATCGGCGCCAACACTATTATTGCCCTCAATTCAGGTGAATATGCGCGCCGGAAAATTGCCGCCGGCAGATAGCAATGGCGTGCATTATATTAAGGTGCCAGTGAAGATTATGCCGATTGCTTGACCTTGTTTGTTTGCCTGCAAACCAGCTAAGAGATTTGGTTTCAAACTGGAGTCCTTCATGAATTTTGTATCTGATAATGTTTATGGCGTTGATCCGCGCATTTTGCAGGCCATGGTGGATGTAAACCACGGCACCGATGTTTCCTATTGCCATGATGATGGATCAAAAGCGGCTGAGGCACGGCTGAGCGAAATCTTCGAAAAAGATGTCAAAGCCTTTATGGTGGTGAATGGCACAGGCGCCAACAGCCTATCGCTTTCAGCGATATGCCCGCCCTTTGGCGGCGTGTTAGCCCACGAAACCAGCCACATCAACACTGATGAATGCAACGCGCCTGAGTTGTTCACGGGTGGCGCAAAACTGATCACGTTGCCGGGTGTCGGTGGCAAAATCACGCCCATGACGATTGTGGAAAGACTGAAAAGCTTTGCGCATGGCGAACATGGTGCCAAGCTTTCTGCTCTATCAATCACCAATGCAACGGAACTCGGCACGGTTTATTCCCCGACTGAAATCAAGGCTCTTGCCGACACGGTAAAACCTCATGGCATGAAGGTGCATATGGATGGCGCGCGCTTTGCCAATGCGTTGGTAAGCCTTGGCTGTACACCTGCCGAGATGACATGGAAGGCGGGCATTGATGTGCTATCTTTTGGGGGTACCAAGAATGGCGGCATGTTGCTCGAAGCTGTGGTGTTTTTTGATATTTCGCTGGCGGATGATTTTCTTTATCGCCGCAAGCGTGCGGGGCAGTTGGTCTCGAAAGGGCGCTATCTCTCGGCGCAGATGCTGGCTTATTTGCGGGATGACGTGTGGCTGGCCAATGCGCGGCGGGCAAATAGTTTGGCGCAAAACTTGGCTAAGGGCATGCAGCAATCAAATCGCATCAGGATTTCAAACCCAGTTCAGGCCAATGAAGTTTTCGCAATCATGCCGCGCAGCACTTTTGACGCGTTGCAGGCCAAGGGCGCACATTTCTATGATTGGCCGATTGATGGCTTGAGCGATGATGAAGTGCATTGCCGCTTCGTGCTTTCGTTTGCCACGCCACAAGAACACGTCGAACAATTCATTACCCTTCTGAAGGAAAGCATCTGATGGTTACTGGTGTTGTCAAAAATGTCTTGAGATTGGAAGGGATGGCACTTTTTTTGGGCGCGCTTGCCGCATACTGGTTTATAGGCGGCAATTGGTGGCTGTTTTTGCTTTTGTTTTTGGTGCCCGATATTTCGTTTGCGGCCTATCTGTTCAATCCAAAAATCGGTTCGATGGCCTATAACGCTTTGCATTCTACCATAGGCCCATTTCTGTTGGCCGCGATTGGTTGGTGGATGAGCAATGCGATTGTTCAGTATATCGCCATCATCTGGTTTGCTCATGTCGGCTTTGACCGTGCTGTGGGCTATGGCCTAAAATATGCGTCAGACTTTAAGGACACACATTTGGGAAGAATTGGCCGCGCTTAAACATTGGGCCAAGTGTCGCTCACCTTATAACCCAAGGGCCATGGATCATCAGGATCGAGCAGCAATTGTGATGTGCCGCTGATCCAGGCGCGGCCAGTGATCTCAGGAATGATGGCCTTGTGATTGCCGACAGTTGTTTCAGAAATAACCCGGCCATCAAAACGCGAGTCGATGACGCTTCGGCCAATGTAGCTTTCTCCCGTTTTCAATAGGCCTTTGGCATGAAGTACGGCCATCAATGCAGAACAGCCAGTACCTGTGGGAGAACGATCAAGTTTGCCGGGATTGATGATGCAAGCGTTGCGTGATGTGAGGATGCCATTTTCTCTTTCTAATGGCCCACGCAGAAAGCAGAAGGAATAGTGTTTCCATTCCGGCAATTCGGGATGGTGGAAAGGCAGTTGTGCGTTGGCGGCCTTCACCAATTTTCGACCCAGAACCGCAATATCGCGGGCATTCTCTGGGGTGATGGCAAGGCCAAAATCAGCCGCATCAGCCATCACAAAGCTATCGCCGCCAAAGGCTGTATCGACAATCACGGGGCCATAATCTTCAAGCTCAAGTCTCGCTCCAATATGGGCGGCAAAGGCTGGCACATTGCGCAAGGTAATGCTTCTGGCTTTGCCGTTTTCACAATGCGCGACCACGTCGATTAATCCCGCGGGAGCCTCCAGCGTGAGCCTTGTCACTGGCTCCTGCATGGCAATAATTCCTGTATCCAGCAACACAGTTGCCACGCATATGCAGTTGGAACCGGACATGGGCGGCGTGTCTTCCGGTTCCATGATGATGAAGGCGGCATGGGCCTTCGGGTTTTTAGGTGGCACCAAAAGATTGACGTGGCGAAACACACCGCCGCGCGGTTCGTTCAAAACAAAACTCCGCAACTTGCCGTCGCTGGCAATGAAGCGTGATTGTTCCCAGATGGTATCTCCTGGTGGTGGAGCAACGCCGCCCACAATCACA
>JAYVXY010000008.1:0-2791 GCA_043784785.1 Aestuariivirga sp.
GCTTTCATCACGCCCAGCTTCTGGCTGCTGTTGTTTATTCTTATCCTGTTTTCGTGGACGGGATTGGTGCATTTGATCCGTGCCGAATTCCTCCGTGCACGGAACTTTGAATATGTGCGGGCGGCAAGGGCTTTAGGCCTCTCCAATGCAAAGATCATGTTCAAGCATTTGTTGCCCAATGCCATGGTTTCGGCTGTCACCTTCATGCCGTTTATTATTGCGGGCTCGGTCACAACACTCACAGCGCTCGACTATTTGGGCTTTGGCTTGCCGCCGGGCTCGCCGTCGCTGGGTGAATTGGTGGCGCAGGGGAAAAACAATATTCAAGCGCCATGGCTTGGCTTTACGATCTTCATCTTAATGTCGACCATGCTCACCTTGCTGGTGTTCATGGGTGAAGCGCTGCGTGATGCGCTTGACCCACGGAAAACGTTCACATGAGTGAAGTTTTACTGGATGTGAAAGATCTCTCCGTTGCCTTCAAGCAAGGTGGCAGGAGTTTTCTTGCGGTTGATCATGTGTCCTTTGCCATAAACAAGGGCGAGACATTGGCGCTGGTGGGGGAGTCTGGTTCCGGTAAATCCGTCAGTGCACTGAGCATTTTAAAATTGCTGCCATATCCGGCAGCTTCGCATCCTTCAGGTCAAATCCTGTTCAAAGGGCAGAATTTACTGACGGCCAGCGAGCCAAATTTGCGCAGTGTTCGCGGCCGCGCCATCACCATGATTTTTCAAGAGCCGATGACATCGCTGAACCCACTGCATAGTGTGGAAAAGCAGATTGGTGAAATTCTTGAATTGCACCAAAATATCAAAGGTCAAAAAGCCCGCGACATGATTGTAGGCCTATTGGAGAAAGTTGGCATTCGTGATGCGGCTTCTCGGCTGCAAGCTTATCCGCACCAACTTTCGGGCGGGCAGCGCCAGCGCGTGATGATTGCCATGGCGCTGGCCAACAAGCCTGATCTGCTCATCGCTGATGAGCCGACCACAGCGCTGGACGTGACGGTGCAGGCGCAGATTTTGAAATTGCTGAAAGATCTGCAAAATGAATTTGGTATGGCGCTGCTGTTGATCACCCATGATCTTGGCATTGTGCGCAATATGGCTGATCAGGTTTGCGTGATGCAAAAGGGCAAGATTGTAGAGGCTGGTGCGGCGCAAAAAGTTTTCGCCGATCCACAACATGACTATACGAAAATGCTGCTGGCTGCCGAACCCAAGGGCCAGCCGCCGAAAGCTGATCTCACCGCGCCCACGATCATCGAAACCAAAAACCTCAAAGTCTGGTTTCCAATCAAGCAAGGTTTTTTCCGGAAGACGACGGGCCATATCAAAGCCGTAGATGGGCTTGATCTCACTTTGCGGGTGGGGCAGACGCTGGGCATTGTGGGTGAATCTGGTTCCGGCAAAACCACAACAGGTTTGGCCATTATGCGGTTGATTTCTTCGCAGGGTGAAATTTCATATGGGGGCCAGCGCATTGATGGCTTTAAATCCAGCCAGATGCGACCTTTGCGCAAAGATATGCAGGTGGTGTTTCAAGACCCTTATGGTTCGCTTTCACCACGACTTTCGATTTTGCAAATTGTTGAAGAAGGCTTGATGATTCAACAACCCAACATGAAAGCGGCGCAAAGGCGCGAAAATGTGGCACAGGCTCTCACCGAAGTGGGCCTCGACCCCAATCACATGGACCGTTTCCCGCATGAATTTTCGGGCGGGCAACGCCAGCGCATCGCCATTGCCCGCGCCTTGGTCTTGCAGCCCAAGTTTATCATGCTTGATGAACCGACATCAGCTTTGGATATGTCGGTGCAGGCCCAGGTGGTGGATTTGCTGCGGGCCTTGCAGGTGAAATATGGACTCAGCTATTTATTTATCAGCCATGATTTGAAAGTGGTGCGGGCCTTGGCCAATGAAGTGATTGTGATGCGCGATGGCCAGGTGGTAGAGCGCGGCCCAGCGACAGATATTTTCAACAATCCGCAGCAGCCCTATACCAAGGCATTGCTGGCGGCAGCATTGAACCTAAAGCCGAGTGATGGGATTGTAAGGCAATGAGCGCATTTTTGTTTGTCACGCCAACTTGGGATGCCGCACCTTGGAGCGCAGCACTGAAGAAAGCTGCGCCTTCGCTTGATGTGCGTGCTTGGCCAAATGTGGGCAACGCTTCAGACATCACCTATGCTGCGGCATGGTTGCCTCCGCCCAATGAACTCAAACGCTTCGCCAATCTCAAAGTGATCTTTTCATTGGGGGCTGGTGTTGATGCGATTTTGAGCGACCCCACTTTGCCTGATGGTGTTCCGATCGTTCGGGTGAATGATACTGATCTCACGGGTCGCATGAGCGAATATATTGTCATGCATGTTTTGCTGCATCACCGCCAGCAACGCCGCCTTGATGAAAATCAAAGGAACAAAGTTTGGGACAGCTTTCCAACCCACGCTGCTTCGGCGCTAACGGTTGGCATTATGGGCCTTGGGGTTTTGGGCTCTGACGCGGCGCGCAAATTGGCTATGCTGGGGTTCAATGTTGTGGGTTGGAGTCGCAGCCTGAAACAGGTTACCGGGGTGAAATGTTTTGCCGGTGCCGGCGGGTTTGACGCGTTTTTAGGCGAGACGGATATTCTGGTTTGCCTTCTGCCCGCCACATCTGAGACGGACGGCATCATCAATCGCCAACTGATCCGAAAACTTTCGCGCAAAGGGCCATTTGGCGCACCGATTTTGGTCAATGCTGGCCGTGGGCGGCAGCAGGTGGAAGCGGATATTTTGGCGTGTTTGAAT
>JAYVXY010000009.1:0-2788 GCA_043784785.1 Aestuariivirga sp.
CCCAGATGAAATTGGCACTCTCCGGCGACCTCGACCGTATCATCCGCTGTGTGAAGCTCGGCATATTCGTGAACTCCGCTCCCGATTTCCAAGATCAAGCACGAATGGCGAATCCGGTGTCAGATATGATGGTCAATATCTTTGGCGAGAATGGAAGGCACACCAGATTTGCCGTTGGCACAATTGGGCCTATGAACTTTGCTTGTTCAGTTGAAGCCATCTTTCAGGTGAGGGAATGATGGGCAGAGCCCCAATCGGCAGGCCAAATCCCTGATTTCAGAGCGACGAGCCGGATCTGCGCGGATGGATGGAAACCGTTGCACAACGTGGAGGCATTTGTGCGTTGCCAGTTTTCATCGAGCGCGGGAAGCCGCTTATCTTTCGTCGATGGAGAGTTGGCGAACCTCTTGAACGCGGAATTTGGAATATACCAGTTCCCGCTGGCGGTTCAGAAGTCGTTCCCGATGTTGTCATAGCACCCGTGGTCGGTTTTGATGCACAATGCTTCAGACTCGGATATGGCGGCGGGTTCTTTGATCGAACACTCGCAACCCTCAAAAACAAATACCGGGCCATCGGCGTGGGTTACGAACACGCTTCAATTCTCACTATTTACCCACAACCACATGATATACCCATGGAAAACATCATTACAGAAGATCGCACCTAGTCTTAAATGCTGAGCCCTAATATCTTGTGCAATTAATAGAGGGGAACCTTTTCAAAACAAATGCATCGAATGAAAGACCATGTTTTTTAGATAGAGGGTTTCATTGTGGTTCTGTCTCCCGGAAAGGCGATTGAAGAGTTTAACGAAGCAGAGTTGATCCTGCTTGCGGGGCAACGTAACGAAATGGCAATTCGAGCCATCATAAAACAACATAATCGACGCCTGTTTCGGATCGCCCGCAGTGTGTTGCGAGAAGATTTTGAGGCAGAGGATGCTGTGCAAGAAGCCTATCTCAAGGCATTCTCGTCCATTGCAGCGTTTCGCGCAGAGTCAACGCTTGCCACATGGCTATCGCGCATTGTGCTGAATGAATGCTTCCAGAGGCTTCGCAGCAAACGTAGCAGGCCAAACGCGACGGTCGAATTGAATGCCGAAGCCGAGGCACAGATCATTCCATTTCCGCAATCGCCAACTCAGCAATCCGACCCCGAGAGAAATGTGGCGCAACGGCAATTGGTTCACATGGTCGAAAAGGCGGTGGATGAATTGCCTGAGGAGTTTCGTCTGGTGCTTGTGGCCCGCACCATTGAAGGGATGAGCATCGAGGAAACCGCAGAATTGCTTGGGCTTCGCCCAGAAACAGTAAAGACCAGACTGTTCCGCGCGCGCAAACTGCTGAAGGAAGCAGTAGCGCAACACATCGAACCGTTGCTGACAGGCGCATTTCCATTTCTTGGTCGCCGCTGCGAACATATGGCAGACACGATCATCCATCGCCTCGGCATAAAATAGCGGGGCTTGGCCGGGAACCTTTGCTGAAAACTTGCATCCAATGTTGTATCTGCCGGTAGTGATTGCCGGTTCATCACAATGGAGGTTCCAATGAAATTTTCGTCTCTCGCCGGTCGCATGGCTTTGGTATTCCTTTTATCCACTACATCTTTAGCCCAGGCTGCTGACAAACCCACAGACCCTCAAATAGCACATATTGCCTATACCGCAGGCGTCCTGGATGTTAAAGCCGCCCAACAGGCGCTGTCCATCTCAAAGAACGATGCGGTTCGCGAATTTGCCACCAACATGGTGACCGACCATACCGCCGTGAACGACATGGCATTGGCGCTGGTCAAGAAACTGGGCGTAACGCCTGAAGATAACGCAACGAGCAAGGATCTCACTGCACAGGCCGATGCCAAGGTCGCAGAATTGGCCAAACTTTCCGGTGCGGAATTTGATAAGGCCTATGTGGCCAATGAGATTGCCTATCATAAGGCCGTCAATAGTGCTGTAGCCGACGTCCTCATCCCTTCGGCGAGCAATGCAGAACTTAAGTCGCTGCTTGAAACCGGCCTCAAGATTTTCCAGGGTCATGAGCTGCACGCTGTGCATGTGGCTGCGACATTGAAATAGGGCGGCGATGATGAGAGCAGTATTGCAACGCATCTGTGTTGTTGTGGCGGTAATGGGCGGATGGCATGTTGTATCCGCCCAGTCCCCGCAAAGCATCGAAATCACCAAGTTGAGCTTCCTGCCCGCTGAAATCACCATTCACGTGGGTGACACCGTAGAGTGGATCAACAAAGACCCCATCGCGCATACCGCAACTGCTAAGCCGGACGAGCCGGGCGGTGCATGGGAGGTCATGATCCCCGTCGGCAAATCAGCGCAGTATCAACCTACGCAAGCTGGAACGATTGCATATTACTGCCGCTTCCATCCCAACATGAAGGGTCAAATCATAGTGTTGCCGAAGTAACAACAAAGATAACCGGAATTGAGGTGCCTCATGCGCTTCGGAAGCGTGCGGAGCGCTTAACGAGGTCGGTCATGTGGGACGCTGCATGCATGGTGAAGCGATGTTGGGTGAAGCCTGACCGCGGCGAAATGAATTCTGCCATCTCGCCGACGAGTTCAAGCTGTTCGTTGGATGCCGAAGCGAGAAGAGCGATTATGATATTTTCCAATGCAATCATGCGCACGCGCAAAGCAACGAGTTCGGTATTGGTCAATTGCGAAATTGCATCAGGCGGTAAATCTGTCTCCGTGGCTCCGCCCTCGTTGTCCCATCGCGAAAGCGCTTGTTGAAGCTGGCGCACATCCCGGCTGGGCTCTGGTTTT
>JAYVXY010000010.1:0-9117 GCA_043784785.1 Aestuariivirga sp.
ATATGTATGTTAGGAAATTGAGTATCACATTCGCCGCAGTGTTAATGGCAAGCGTCAGTCAATCTTGGTCACAAGCCACACTTGATCGTTTGTTGGCAACCGTCAACATTAACGGTTCAGCATCTTGCAGCACTGTCGACATTAGGTTTAACCGGGCCGCAAATGTTTTGAGCGCGTCGCGCTTTTCTGCCAGCACGGATGTGACCTTGCGCCTGGAGCCGTTGGCCACAACAACGCCCGGCGAAGACACGAACAGCTTGAAAGAGGCTGCTTCGGTCGCCCCCGGCAACGCGGCCAATCTGTCTTCGGTGAGCTTTGATCCGTTCAATGCTTCAGGGCCCGTAATTCATTTGATTTTCAACAAGGCCATGGCCGTGAAACTCACACGAGATAATGACTCAACTCATGTGTTGTTGAGTGTTTCTCCAGCCGCAAATGAAAAATCCTGTTTCGGGGGCAAGGCTGATCTCAGCCCTGTTCCTAAAACTGACGGTACGGCAAAAGGCGATGTTCCACCTGTCGCTGCCGGTGGTGATGCAGCAAGCGCATTGGCCGAGGGAAAGAAACTTCTGAATGCTGGCGATTTCAATCGTGCCACTGCGTTCTTTACCAAGGCCGTCGGCATTGGCACGGGCCGGGTCAAACAAGACGCCCAGGAGATGCTGGGGCTATCGCATGAGCGCGCCAACCAAATGGCTTTTGCAAAATCCGAATATGAAACCTATCTCAAGGCCTATCCCAACGGGGCGGATGCTGCACGGGTGAACGATCGCCTGAATGGTGTGATTGCTGCCATGGAGAATACGGCTGATGAGCAATTTCAATCGCGTAAGGCAAAACTTGATGGCGCTCAAAATCCGGCGCCACTGGCGCAATTAAAAAGTGACAAGAATGGTGTGGACCAAAAAACCGCCGAGGGTTCATCTGCTCAAGGTGGCTTGCAACCCATCAGCGGTTTGTCGCTAACCCAACAGGGTATGAAGACAAATTTACATGAACCAGCAGTCGACCCCAAGGCTTGGGTTTGGCAGAAAAATGGCAGCCTTTCACAATACTATTATCGCGATGATAATTTTGTTCCGTCATCCAGCGCTGGTGTAAGCAGCCACCGCGTCTATCAAAACGAAATACTTTCGAGTGGGGATTTCTATCTGCGCGGTGACAACGAAGACTATACGGCTGAAATGCGGCTCTCGACCTATTATGAAAAGGGATTGGGTGAACAGGCCTATATCGACTCGAAAAATTTGAGCACGATTTATGTCGATGGCCGGATGAAGAAAACCGGCATGGGCCTGCGTGTTGGCAGACAGAGCAAGAGCACAGGTGGCGTGTTTGGTCGGTTTGACGGCGCGGTGGGCACTTATGAGCCGATCAAAGACTTAAAAATTCAGGCCGTTGGCGGTTCTCCGGTTTACAGCCGGGATGCTTCGCTTTTCGCTGATAATCGCTACTTCTATGGTGCCAGTGTTGAATATACCTTGCCGAGCAGAGAATGGGCTGGCAGCACATATTTCATCCAGCAGAATATCAGCGACATTGTTGATCGCCGTGCCGTCGGCGCTGAACTACGCTACCTGGGCAAGAAACTTAACGGCTACAGTGCCGCTGATTACGACATGTATTATAGCCAGCTGAACAATGCCTATGTTTCAGCGACATGGTTGCCGCGCGATGGAACATCGATTTATGGAACCGCCGACTATCGGCGTGTGCCATTTCTTCTGACCTCCAATGCTTTGATGGGGCAAAACTATTCGAAGCTGACCACACTTGTGGACGATATGGGCATCGATACTGTCAATCAATGGGCAACGGATCGCACCGCCTCGTCAGAAACCCTGACATTGGGTGGCACCCAAAATATCACCAAGGATTGGCAGATTGCACTTGACGCCACGATTGCCAATTATTCCGGAACGCCGGCTTCAGGCGGCGTGGACGGAACACCAGCTCCTGGCCTTGAGTATTATGGCTCAGTGCAACTCACGGGCATGAATCTTTGGAAAGAAAACGATTCGGCCACTTTTGGATTGCGCTACTCGGGCAGCCAAGCCAGCAATATGTATATGGCCGATGCCACGTTCCGTATTCCAATCAACGACGACTTGAGGCTTGGGCCGCGTATCCGCTCCAGCATGACAATCAGCAAGATCGCTGACCAGCAGACGTATTTGTTGATGCCCAGCCTAACGGCGCGATACCGCATCAGCAAGCAATGGAGCCTTGAAGGCGAGCTCGGCGCACGCTGGCAAGACACTGTTACCCCCATAGGCTCAAACATCAATGTGGATGTGCTGGCAACGATCGGTTACAGATTTGAGTTTTAAAGCCGATTGATAATCGTCGCGCGGATCCCCAGACATTCAAGTGGATTTGAATTGCGCTATGGGGTCTGCGCTATCAGTTTGGCCCCTGCGTGTATGCGGCTGTCGAAAATCATACCGTATTTCGGATACACAAGACGGCCCCGCACAGAAGCATTAATCTGATAATTTGCTGACAGTTTGGATTGGGTTTTGTCAGCAGTTTCCGTTCAATATGCTGATAAGTGGTTCACGCAAATTTTGCCCGAAATTGCTAATCACTTGAAGCATGTGTATCCGATTGTTATCGTTTTCGATGATTTTGTTTGTTAATCGGAATATGCTGGTTAAGTTAGGGCCCCGGATTGGATTTGGTTCTTGTGTGGAAGCCGCCCTGTTTCCTAGAATTAAACAATGGTCCGGGGCCCAAATTCTATTTATAATGCGAAAGTTCACATGGGGTGCGTCCGTAAGTACAGAAATTATGTCTCCATTTATACGGCATAGAATTTTAGGTTTTCTTCTCGGCGTGTTTTTGACACTGGGGCATCCGATTCCTGTTTTTGCTGGCGAAAGTGAAGATCACTCCGATAATTCAGGAGGCGGTGGTACCAGTCATGAAACCAACAAAGAAACTGAAAAACCGGACTCTGCCACTCCTCAGCCACCACCTACGCCGTCACCTAGCGCGGCCATATCCGCTGGGGCAACCAATTCCCCGAATGTTCTGTTCAAACGTATGGGGCGCGTTGTTGACCAAGATGAAGCTTTGAAAGCGATTTCGTCTGGTAAGGCCGTCACCCTGCCCCTCCTTTTGGCTTATATGGCCAATAAATATCCTGGTGAGATTGTGGATATTAAGCTGTGGACGAAGGATAACCAATATGTTTACGAAGTTAAGATCCTGTCGAACGCTATCAATTTGAAGTCTGTCGTCTTGGATGCAAAAACCTTGGGTAATCTCTGAAAGCCATGCGCATATTAATTGCAGAAGACGAACCCGTCGTTGCCCAAAACATCTCCAATTCCTTGCAGGCGCTCGGCTATACGACCGACATTGCAAGCAATGGCGAAGATGCCTGGTTTAAGGGATCGACCGAAACTTACGCCGCTATTGTTTTGGATCTGGGCTTGCCAAAGCTTGACGGGATTAGTGTCCTTAAAAAGTGGCGTGGTGAAGGCATCAACACCCCTATCGTCGTCTTGTCGGCCCGCGGCAGTTGGGCTGAACGCGTTGATGGGATCGACAGCGGCGCTGACGACTATCTGCCCAAGCCATTCCAAATGCAGGAGCTTATTTCCCGCCTTCGCGCATTGATGCGGCGCCATAATGGACATGCGCAATCCGTTATTACCGCAGGAATGTTGCAAATCGACATGCGCTCGCGTGTCATTAGCGTGTTGGGAAACATGATCAACCTGACGCCTCTGGAGTTTCGACTGGTGCATTATCTCGTGCTGAACAGCGGCACCGTGATTGGACAAATCGAGCTTGCGGAAGCGCTCTATGATCATAACCATGAGCGCGATGCCAATGCCATTGAGGCTGTGGTTAGTCGTTTGCGCAAGAAATTGGGCCACAACATTATTCAAAATAAGCGTGGATTTGGATATTTCATCGAGGCCGTTTCGGCATGAACCAAAGCTCGCTGAAGCTAAAGCTGCTGGTTGCGGCAGGTTTGGCGATTAGCATTTGGCTTTTTATCGCCGGCTTGAGCTTCTACCTTATATTTGAAAGATATGTCGAACGCGTCGCCATTTCCCAGCTTCAAGATCAATTTGTACAGTTGGTGAACAATATCAAAGTTGATGATGCTGGAAAGTTGAGTGTTCAAGGCACGCTCAGTGATCCACGCTTCAACCGGCCCTATGGCGGGCTTTACTGGCAGATCAATGAAAAGGATAAACCACCGGTTCGGTCGATGTCTTTGTTTGATGAGGTTATGGCGCCACAGAAAACATCTCGGCAAATCAACGGCAATATCATTCATCTGATTGATGGGCCAAATGGTTCAAAACTCTTCTCGCTTGAAAAACAGGTGGTCTTGCCGATCTCGGAAGCAAGCAAGCGGACTCTCAATATTTCGGTTGCGGTTGACCGCAGTTCAATCACCGAAACGGTGGGGAAATTTGGAGGCGAAATTTTAGTTGGCCTTGCTGCACTCTATGCGCTTTTGCTTGCAACACTGATTGTTGTCATTGTGCTTGGCCTTCGGCCACTCGAATCGTTACGGAGGCGGGTTGGTGAAGTCCGATTGGGAAGTGCCAAACATGTTTCCGGAAATTTCCCGGCAGAGGTTGAGCCCCTCGTCAATGAAGTGAATAGTTTGTTGGCAGAAAAGCATGATCAGCTCGAGCGCATCAGACTTCGCGCCAGCAATCTCGCGCATGGCCTTAAAACGCCGCTGACGGTGATGTCGGCAATTGCAGATTCTGTAGCCCGCGCCGGACTGGTGGCAGAAGGACAAGACATCAATGAATGCGCTGATCAAATGTATGGTTTGGTCGAACGCGAATTGGCGCGCGCGCGCATGGCAACAGGCCACGCCAGCCAGCTCTCGTCGGTTTCGCCTGTGGCGATACGGATGGTTGGCGCACTCAAGAAGACGAGCACCAATTCCAATTTATCCTGGACAATTGATGTGCCTGCCGATGCGCAGCTTCCTTTTGAGTCAGGCGATTTGCTGGAACTTCTTGGGGTTGTTTTGGACAATGCCCGTAAGTGGAGCAAATCCATAATTGCAATCGCGTGGATTAATAACGGCTTGAATATCGATGACGATGGGCCTGGTGTTCCTGAATCCAAATTGCTTGAGATTCAAAAACGTGGCGTGCGCCTTGATGAAACTGTTCCCGGCTCCGGCATGGGTCTGGGCATTGCCCGCGATATTGTCGAAATCTATGGTTATGTTCTGTTGTTCGCACGCTCAAACCTCGGTGGTTTGAGTGTGCGGATTCAAAAGCTTTAACCCTTCAGAATTAAACGCCCAGCAGTTGTGAAAATGCTCCAACTGATAGCCGGTATATCATTCGAATGAACACAGCTTCTCGCTGCGGGATGTGCCGCTCAAGCTCTCGAGGATAGGGCACTCAGGGCGGTGATCACCATGGCAGCAATCAGCGAGATGTTTGAGCGAGTTGCGCAATTCAGCCAAATGTTCAATCTTCTGATCCAGCTCAGCCACATGGGCCAGTGCAATTTCCTTCACATCATGGCTGGGACGCTGGCCTTGCCACAAAGCCAATAATGCCTCGATCTGGGCCATCGAAAATCCAAAATCTCTGGAACGGCGGACAAAGCGCAGGCGGTGAATGTCCTGCTCGCTATATTCGCGGTAGCCGTTGCCGCTGCGTCTGGCCCCTGGCAATAGTCCAATGCTCTCATAATAACGGATCATTTTCGCGGTAACGCCTGATGATTCCGCCGCCTGACCAATATTCATGTCGCACCTCACACAATGTGCTTGACCTTACCATGATGGGAAGGTCTATGGGAAGGGTCATCAAATACTGTATTCTGAGGAAGCCACGATGACCAAACATGATCACGCGCACCACACGCCAGAAACAATATCACAGAATATGGTGCTCGATCCGGTCTGCGGCATGAGCGTCAATGCGCTGACATCCAAGCTGCATGCCGAACATAATGGACAAACCTATCACTTTTGCGGACCAGGCTGCCGCACCAAATTTATCGCTAATCCAGCCAAATATGTGGGTGACAGTGTTTCTGCTGCTCCGCCCGAACCCATGCCGGAAGGCACCATTTTCACCTGCCCCATGCATCCACAAATCCGCCAGAATGGCCCCGGCACCTGCCCCATTTGCGGCATGGCCCTTGAGCCTTTGACGGTGACGGCAGATTCAGGCCCCAACCCAGAGCTTGCCGATATGACAAGGCGGTTCTGGATTGGGCTTGCTTTGGCACTTCCGGTTTTCATTCTCGAAATGGGCGGCCACCTCACCAATCTTCACATGCTGATCGGCCAGCAACTGTCTGGTTGGATTCAATTGGCACTGGCCACACCCGTGGTGTTGTGGGCGGGTTGGCCATTTTTCGTGCGCGGTTGGCAATCGCTGGTCAACCGCAGCCTCAACATGTTCACGCTCATTGCCATGGGCACCGGCGTGGCATGGGGCTACAGCGTCTTTGCCACAGTTTTCCCAAACCTGTTCCCGCAAGCATTCCGGCAAATGGATGGATCAGTGGCGGTTTATTTTGAGGCCGCAGCCGTAATTACGGTTCTGGTATTGCTGGGCCAAGTACTGGAACTGCGGGCGCGGGATCAAACCTCTGGAGCCATTAAGGCGCTGCTCGGCCTTGCGCCCAAAACCGCACGACGTATCAGCGCCAAAGGCTCAGAGGAAGATGTTGAACTGGCAACCATTGTCGTAGGCGACATGCTGCGCGTGCGGCCTGGTGAAAAAGTCCCCGTTGATGGCGTCATCGTCGAAGGCCATTCGTCACTTGATGAATCGATGATCACCGGTGAATCAATGCCGGTGTCGAAAGACAAAGATGCACGCGTGATTGGTGGCACGCTCAATGCCACTGGAAGCTTCACCATGAAGGCAACGAGTGTTGGCAGTGCCACCATGCTGGCGCGCATTGTGCAGATGGTGGCCGATGCCCAGCGCAGCCGGGCACCGATTCAAAAGCTGGCGGACCGCGTATCAGGCTGGTTCGTGCCGTTGGTGATTGCGGTTGCTGTGCTGGCCTTTGCGGCATGGTCGATGTGGGGGCCAGAGCCACGGCTTGCTTACGGCTTGGTTGCCGCAGTTGCAGTTTTGATCATTGCCTGCCCCTGTGCCTTAGGCTTGGCAACACCGATGTCAATCATGGTCGGCGTGGGGCGTGGGGCGCAAGCAGGCGTATTAATCCGAAACGCCGAAGCGCTGGAACGACTCGAAAAGATTGACACATTGGTGCTCGATAAAACCGGAACCCTGACCGCTGGCAAACCGGAAATCACTGTTGTCAAAACCACTGGCGACATAACCGAAGATGAACTCTTGCGCCTGACCGCAAGTGTGGAACAATCGAGCGAACATCCCTTGGCCGCCGCCATGGTGCGCGCCGCAGCGGCACGCAATCTGAAGCTGGCGAAAGTGATGGGGTTTGATGCGCCCACCGGCAAGGGGGCCATCGGCATGGTTGAGCGCAAGCGCTTGGCCATCGGCACGGCGAAATTTCTGGGCGAACTCAATATCCCCACGACCGCACTTGCAGCCCAGGCAGATGAGTTGCGACACGACGGTGGCACCGTGATCTTTGTTGCCGTCAACGGTAAGGCCGCCGGATTGATTGCTGTAGCCGACACGATCAAGTCCACCACACCTGCTGCATTGGACGCGTTGCGGGCACTAAAAATCCGCATCGTCATGCTGACCGGCGATAACCGAACCACAGCTGAAGCCATTGCCCGCAAACTCGGCATTACCGAAATTGAGGCCGACGTGTTGCCTGATCGCAAGGCCGACATCGTGAAAAAGCTCAAAGCTGAAGGCCGTATCGTTGCCATGGCTGGTGATGGTGTCAACGATGCTCCCGCATTGGCGGCAGCTGATGTCGGTATTGCCATGGGCACAGGCACTGATGTGGCCATGGAAAGCGCTGGTGTGACCCTGCTCAAAGGTAATCTCACAGGTATTGTGAAGGCCCACACCCTATCTGTCGCCACCATGAGCAATATCCGGCAAAATCTGTTCTTCGCCTTCATTTACAATGCAGCCGGTGTGCCGATTGCAGCGGGCGCACTTTATCCAGCCTTTGGAATCTTGTTGTCGCCGGTGATTGCCGCAGCGGCAATGGCGCTTTCATCGGTCAGTGTGATTGGCAATGCGCTGCGCCTGCGAACAATTCGTTTTTGAGAAAGGTAAATCATGAATAGACGCAAACTCCTCCAATCAATAGCAAGTTTTGCTGGCACAGGCTTGGCAATGTGGCAAGTAAATGGAACTGCCGTTTCATTGGCGGCAGGCATGCAAATGCCCGGCATGGACATGAAGATGGGCGGCACAATGATGGCCGCAGGCGAACGCATCACAGAGCTTCCGACCGGACAGCCGTTGCCCGAATTGGCCAAGCTGGTAAACACTTCAAAACAGCCCGGTATGTTTGAAGCTGTTCTGGAAGCTGGCCCAACAGAAGTGGAGTTTGTAAAAGGCATCAAGACAGAAATGCTGGCCTATAACGGCGCAGTACCCGGATCGATGATCGAAGTGATGGAAGGCGATAAATTCAAAGTCACATTCCATAACAAAATTGTAGACCAAGACAGCACCATCCATTGGCACGGCATCGCCGTTCCGCCTGATCAAGATGGCGGGCCTGCAGAGCCTGTAAAAAGCGGACAAAAACGCGTTTACGAATTTGAAATCCCAGCAGACAGTGCAGGCTCCTATTGGTATCATCCGCATCCCCATGGCCATACTGTTGAACAGGTCTATCGTGGTCTCGCCGGAGCGTTCATTGTGCGCCCCAAAACCGATCCATTGCCGCCTGAACTTGGCGACACAGTGCTGATTATCTCCAGCGTCAGCCTGAACCCAGACGGCGCGATTGCCGAAAATACCATGATGGATTTTATGAACGGTCGCGAGGGTGATCATGTTCTGGTCAATGGCGCCAAGCAGCCTGTGGCGAATGTTGCGCCGGGATCGAGCCGTCGCTTCAGACTTTATAACGCTACCAACGGGCGCTACCTCAAATTATCATTTGAGGGCCATGAGATGACTTTGATTGGCACCGATGGTGGACTGCTCACAGCACCCGTTGCGGGCCTGAAAGACATTCTGCTTGCGCCTG
>JAYVXY010000011.1:0-2764 GCA_043784785.1 Aestuariivirga sp.
GGTGCGCTGTCGGAGGCTGATGTCGATGTGGCGATGCGCGAAGTGCGCCGCGCCCTGCTTGAGGCTGACGTTGCTTTAGAAGTTGTCAAATCTTTCATCGAAGCCGTGCGCGTGCGCGCCGTGGGTGCTGATGTTGTCAAATCCATCAAGCCTGGCCAGATGGTGGTCAAGATCGTTCATGATACGCTGGTTGAAACGCTGGGCTCTGATCAATCGGCCTTGAACCTGCGCGCTTCTCCGCCTGTGGCCATTCTGATGGTGGGCTTGCAAGGTTCCGGCAAAACCACAACCACGGCAAAAATCGCCAAGCGGTTGACTGAGCGTGAAAAGCGCAAAGTGTTGATGGCCTCGCTCGATACGCGCCGCCCGGCTGCGCAAGAGCAGCTGGCTATTCTCGGCCAACAAGTCAAAGTTGATACGCTGCCGATCATCAAGGGCCAGACGCCAATTGAAATCGCCAAGCGCGCCATGTCTGAAGCCCGCAAGGGCGCTTATGATGTGGTGCTGCTGGATACGGCAGGCCGCCTGCATATTGATGAAGAGCTGCTGGCTGAAGCAGCTAGCGTTCGTGACATTGCCAAGCCTAAAGAAACACTACTCGTTGCTGATGCGCTGACGGGCCAAGATGCTGTGAACCTCGCGCGCGCCTTTGATGAGAAGATCGGCATAACCGGCATTGTGTTGACGCGTATTGATGGCGATGGCCGTGGTGGTGCCGCACTTTCGATGCGGGCTGTGACTGGCAAGCCGATTAAATTATTGGGAACAGGCGAAAAGCTTGATGGGTTAGAAGATTTCCACCCCGACCGAATCGCGGGTCGCATTCTGGGGATGGGCGACGTTGTATCGCTGGTTGAGCGCGCCGCCCTTGATATCGATCACGACAAGGCCAAGAAAATTGCTGATCGGATGCGTAAAGGTGCATTTGATCTCAATGATCTGGCCGATCAGCTCAAGCAGATTCAAAAGCTTGGCGGCATGGGTGGTGTCATGAACATGCTGCCCGGCATGGGCAAGATGAAGAAACAGTTGGACGGCATGGATTTGGACAAAAAAGTGTTCAACCATCAGCTCGCCATCATCGGCTCGATGACCAAGGCCGAACGCCGCAACCCAAAAATCATGGATGGCAAGCGCAAGAAGCGCGTGGCCGCAGGTTCGGGCACCAAGGTTGAAGAGATCAACAGGCTGCTCAAAATGCATTTGCAAATGGCCGATATGATGAAGCAGATGGGCCAGGGCAAAGGCATGCTCGGCAAGCTGATGGGCGGCCAAGGTGCGCCTGATGCGGCTGAGATGGAAAAGATGCGATCCGAACTCGCTGGCATGGATCCTAATTCATTGCCGCCAGAGCTGCGCGACATGATGGGCAGCAATAATTCCATTCCAACACCGCCGAGCCTTCCGGGCTTAGGCGGCGGCAAACTTCCAGGCCTCGGCGGTTTGCCGGGCTTGGGTGGTAGTCCCTTCAAAGGTTTCCCCGGTTTGGGGAAGAAGAAATAACGTAAATCAACAGGAGAATATAATATGTCACTTAAAATCCGCCTTGCTCGTGCAGGCTCCAAGAAGCGCCCCTATTATCACATCGTGGTTGCTGCTGCGACCAGCCCACGTGATGGCAAGTTCATTGATGTGTTGGGTGCCTTCAACCCGATGCTGGCCAAGGATTCAGTTGACCGCGTGAAGCTTGATGCTGCCAAGGCTGTTGAGTGGATGAAGAAGGGCGCACAGCCGACCGACCGGGTTCTGCGCTTTCTTGATAAGGCCGGCGTTGCCAAGCGCCCAGTGCGCAACAATCCAAACAAGGCTCTGCCCGGCAAGAAGCGCATGGAGCGTGAAAAGCTGGCCGCTGATGCTGTGGCCAAAGTTGCAGCCGCTGCCGAAGCTGCAAAGGCTGCTGAAGCTGCTGCAATTGAAGCCGCAAAAGCTGCCGCTGCTGCACCTGCTGAAGCACCAGCTGCGTAAATTTTAACTCATCCCTCCCCAACACTTGGGGAGGGTGGACGCGGAACGCGGACGGGTGGGGATCGTGCAACACACTCAAATGTCAGACGGACTAAACCGCATCGGGCAGCCCCACCCCGCCCTCCCCAAGTGTTGGGGAGGGAGAAGATGAGACGCAATCTCATCTCCGTTGCCGTCATCATCGGTGCACATGGCATTCGCGGTGAAGTGAAATTGAAAAGCTTCACCGCTGATCCGAAGTCTGTGGCCACTTATGGCCCGCTGGTTTCGAGTACGGGTGACGTTTTTGAAATCACCAAGCTGAAACCCGCCACCGCAGATTTTATTGCGTCACTCAAATCCGTCACCGATCGCAACAAGGCCGAAGCATTGAAAGGTACGGAACTCTTCATCAATCGCGCGCAATTACCAAAACCTAGCACCGATGAAATCTACATGCACGACCTCATCGGAACCTCCGTGTACGGAGCAAATGATATATTGCTGGGCATGATCGTGGGTTTTGAAAATTTCGGTGCTGGGGATTTGATGGATGTGAAGATTGAAGGGCGCAGCGATACCGTGCTGATACCTTACACTAAAACTTTCATCACGTCTGCATCACCTGAAAAAGTGATTGTGGATTTGCCGGGGGATTATTTGGAAGAGGGGAAGCAGGAATGAATAATCTATTCTCCCTCATGCTGAGGTGCTCTGCGTCGGAGAGCCTCGAAGCACCGCGCGTGCTGGCCCTTCGAGGCTGCGCAAGCGCGCAGCACCTCAGGGTGAGGGATTAAGAGATGTCCTTCCACGCCCAAAT
>JAYVXY010000012.1:0-2763 GCA_043784785.1 Aestuariivirga sp.
GGCGCGGAACATCGGAAAAACGAAATCGCGGATGAATTCCTCGCGCACGTCTTCGACATAGATGGACTTGATGCCCATCAACTCGGCTTTCTTGCGCGCAGGCTCTAACTCGCCACCTTGGCCCAGATCGGCCGTAAAGGTCACCACCTCAGCGCCATATTCGGTCTGCAACCATTTGAGGATGATGGAAGTATCAAGCCCACCCGAATAGGCGAGGACTACTTTTTTGATTTTGGTTTTGGCGGTCATGGTTGAGCTCTCTGTTAATTCACCCCTCTCCCGTCGGGAGAGGGTGCCCGAAGGGCGGGTGCGGGCCATCGCGTTTGCGATGGTAACCGTGGCACCAATGCAAGAGCATTGGCCCTCATCCGGCCTCCGGCCACCTTCCCCCGACGGGGGAAGGGTAGGTTGGGTTTGTTAGGTGCGACCTATCACACCAAACCCCCAATCCACAACCCCACTCAGCGCATCAAACTCGCAACCACAATTTCAACCGAGGCCAAAAATTTCCAAATCACCCAAGCCACGACAATCAACGCCGCAACTTTCCCAAACAAAGAAATCTTCCCATCAATCTCACGGGAGATAATCGCAAAGAGATTTTCTTTCACAACTCACCCCTCAATTCCGTCACGCCAGCGCAGGCTGGCATCCCGCTTTGGCACTTGCACCCACTCCAAAAATCAACTTCTATCTCACCATGTTCGAAAAGCATCCCGCTGTCTACATCATGGCCAGTCGCTATCGCGGCACACTTTATATTGGCGTAACGAGCGCATTGTGGAATCGTATTTGCGACCACAAGAATGAATTGAGGTCAGGCTTCACTTCTGACTACGACATCAAGACATTGGTGTGGTACAAACACCACCTATCAATGGACGCAGCAATCAAGCGCGAAAAGCAGATTAAGGCTTGGCAACGCGCACGGAAATTCCGATTGGTTGAATCGATGAATCCGGATTGGCTCGACCTGCATGATTCAATCGACGTAACAGCATCACTGGTTGAACCCAAAGCGGGACCCCAGCCTCCGCTGGGGTGACGGTGTTTTGGGTGGGTTGGATTTTAACAGGTGAACTAATGTCCTCACCAATTCGTCATGCCAGCGCAGGCTGGCATCCCGCTTCACACACTTGCAACATCACGCCAAAGGCTTTCTCCACAAGCCCGCGCTGTTCGACTTCTACGGTTTGGAGGTTAGAGGCACTTTGACACTGTTCCATTTCACGACAATACCGCATTTGTTCAAGTCATCGTAGGGGCAAGACAGCATTGCGTAAGTCAAGAAATAGAACCCGGCGAGTATGAACCCGCTCACAACTACACCCAATGTCCCCCTAATATAGAACCGTTCATAGTTGGTCATAAGCCTACCGCGTGCGCCATGAGCTCCGAAATAGGTATCACGGGCGAGCGGATTCCGGATCTTGAAATCCCAGTATTTCTCGAGTAGAATCGCCAGTCAATAATCCAACAACGGACACAATAAATAGACGCGAATGGAAGCAAGCAGTCGACTATTGCTATCCAAATTGGCAGGCTACCTCTCGCTCGCCCGCACCTTCATGCTCTCGCTCTTCAACTGCCCACAGGCCGCCATAATATCGCGGCCTCTTGGCGTGCGAACAGGCGAAGCATAACCCGCATTATTCAAAATCTCAGCAAAAGCCTCAATCACATCCCATTCGCTGCATTCATAGGCCGTGCTAGGCCAGGGGTTGAACGGGATGAGATTGACCTTGGCCGGAATGCCCGCCAGCAATTTCACCAAGCGCCGCGCATCGGCCACTGTGTCGTTGACACCCTTCAACATCACATATTCAAAGGTGATGCGGCGCGCATTGGACGAGCCTGGATATTTGGTACAGGCATCCATGAGTTCAGCAATTGGATATTTTTTGTTGAGCGGCACCAACTTGTCACGAATTTCATCGGTCGTGCCATGCAGTGAAATCGCCAGTGATGAGCCGATCTCATGGCCGGCCCGCACAATCTCCGGCACCACGCCAGAGGTGCTTAATGTGATGCGGCGCTTCGACAAGGAAAGCCCCTCACCATCAGAGGCAATGTTAATCGCCGTCTTCACATTATCAAAATTATACAAAGGCTCGCCCATGCCCATCAAAACCACATTGGTAATATAGCGGCCCGAGGATGGCGGCTTGGGATTGGCTTCCAGATCATCAGGCCAATCCTTGATGCGGTCACGCGCCAGCATGATTTGCCCAGCAATTTCACCAGCGGTCAAATTGCGCACCAGTTTTTGTGTGCCCGTGTGACAGAACGTGCAAGTTAAAGTGCAACCCACTTGGCTGGAAATACAAAGCGTGCCGCGATCTTCTTCCGGAATGTAAACCGTTTCAATCTCGTGGCGCGCACCCGTTGCATCCGGTGCCAGCCGCAGCAGCCATTTGCGCGTGCCATCGGTTGAAACCTGCTCAGTCATAATTTCGGGTCGGGTTAAAACAAAAGCTTCCTCCAGCTTCACCCGCAGCTCTTTGGAAATATCGGTCATCTCGGCAAAATCAGTCTTGCCGCGCTGATAAATCCAATGCCACAACTGGCGCATGCGCATCTTGCGCTGCTTTTCAGGCACGGCAATGCGCTCCAGAATCGCCGCCAAATCCTCGCGTGACAGGCCCACCAATGTCGGGCGTAAATCATTGGGAATATAGCTGGCAGCCAACGGAATGGCGGTTTGTAAAAGGGTTGTCATGGCGCCCCCTTAGCGCATATGCCGCAAAAGTTGAAGACTTTTGC
>JAYVXY010000013.1:0-9016 GCA_043784785.1 Aestuariivirga sp.
CACTCCAGCCCCGGCAAACCTGATCGGCCAGGCCCAAGGCCTGCTTGATAAGCTTGGTTATAATATCGGCCAGCAAGACGGCAAGATGGGTGGGCGCACGTCAAACGCCATTCGCCTGTTCCAATTGCAGCAGGGCATGAAGGTGACGGGCCAAGTAACGCCTGATCTGATCAATGCGATGCAATCCAAGACAGGTTAATAAGAAAAGCGGTGCAAGCTGCTTTTACCGATCATCCAGATTTTGGTTTGCCCGGAATCAAACAGGCCTTCGAAGGCGTTTGACCTGATTGAAAGTCCGCCCGTGTAAGCCCCGAAAGCTGGCATGATCAGGCGGGTTTGATCGGCGATGAAGCATTTGCCTCTAATGTGTCGCCCGCGCTGGCTGATGCTGCAACCGGGGTGGAGGTGACCTGCAATTTCAACTTCAGTATTCAGATGCTTGCTGGGTTCATGGCGCAGGGTGAGTGGGCCCAGGGCGATGGCTTCAGCACCTTGGCCGCCCAAGGATTGCGGCGGATGCGGATCATGATTGCCGGTGATCCATAGGGTTTCATAGCTTTGGACGATGAGACGCAGGCGGGTGAGGTGCATTTCAGCCAGTCGTTCCTCGCCTTGCGTGTCATGGAAACTATCGCCCAGAAAAATCAGGCGTTTGGCTTTAGTGATGCCGAGCGTGGTTTCAAGCAAATCGAGTGTGACGGCGGTATCAAAGGGCGGCACATGCAGGCCACGGCGCGCCAGGCTGGAGCCCTGTTCCAAATGCAGATCAGAAATGATCAGCGTTTCATGATCCGGCACAAATAAAGCGCCCGAGATGTGTGGGATGAGTTCAACACCGCTGAGCATGATTTTATGCTGCCTAGACAAGGCTTGTGGCCTCGGCTTCGAGTTGATCAGCGGCTTCGGCGAGAAGGGCATCATCTGCTTCGCCGTAAATTGATTCGCGGCCAATCTCAAGCAGCACCGGAACAGCCAGCGGCGAGACGCGTTCCAAAGGCTTGTGCAGGATTTGGTTTTTGATGCGTTTGAGCATGGCGGCCAGCCTGTGAATATCAATCAGGCCATCGGCGGCATCATCCCATGCAGCACGCAGCAAAATATGGTCGGGTTGATGGCTGCGCAAGGCATCGTAAATCAAATCAGTGTTGACGGTGACTTGCCTTGCGGTTTTTTCTTTGCCGGGGAAATTGCGTTCAATCAGGCCTGCGATGATGGCGCAATTGCGGAAGCTTCGTTTCATCAAATTTGATTCAGCCAGCCAAGCCTCAAGATCATCACCCAGCATATCTTCATCGAACAGCTTGGCAAGCGAGAGGCGTCCGGTTTTGATCATCAGCGAGAGATCGCCCAGCGTCCAAACCACCAAGGCATATTCCGATGCGACAAAGCCCATGGGTTTGGCACCCCAGCGCTCCAAGCGGCGGGTCAATAACATGCCCAAGGTTTGTTGGGCCAAGCGGCCTTCAAACGGATAACACACCAGATAATGTTTATCGGCGCGGGGAAAGGTTTCGACCAGCATTTGATCAGCTTTAGGAATGACCGAAGCCCAGCTTTGGGTGTTCAGCCAATCGCGCACTTGGGCTGGCAGATGCTGCCATTTGGATTTATCCGCGAGAAGGCCGCGCACGCGTTCGGCAAGATAGGTGGAGAGTGGAAATTTGCCACCTTGATAAGATGGAATCATCGGGTCGCGGCCCGGTGCCTTGGTGGCCAGTGCGCCAAACTCATCCAGCCCTTCAAAGCGCAACACTTCGCCGCCGAAGAGAAACGTATCGCCGAGGCTGAGCTGGCTTAAGAAATATTCTTCGAGTTCGCCGAGCACGCGGCCACCGGTGACGGTACGTTTTCCGGCACGGTTTTTGACTGAAGCCATGCGCAGTTTCAGCATTTCATCGGCAACAATAGTGCCCATGTTCATTTTATAGCGCTGGATGAGAAGTGGATGGCTCAAGCGATATTTGCCGCTAATATCCAGTTTCAATTTGGCATAGCGCTCATACGCTTTGAGCGCGTAGCCGCCAGTGGCCACATAATCCAAAGCCTGATCGAAGCGCTCGCGCGTGAGCTTGCGATAGGTGAAGGCGGTGATGATTTCTTTGTATAGATCATCGGCGAAGAATGGGCCTGAACAGGCGCAGGCCATGATGTGTTGGGCCAGCACATCGAGCTTCATCACCATGGGGTATTCCGTGTCTTGAGCATTTTCCGCCGCAGCCACCCGCGCGGCCTCGCATTCCAAAACCTCGAAGCGATTGGAAGGAACCAAGATGGCATTGCTGGCTTCATCCAAGCGGTGATTGGCTCTGCCGATGCGTTGCAGCAGGCGGCTGGAGCCTTTGGGGGCACCGACATGAATGACCAAATCCACATCGCCCCAGTCTATCCCCAAATCAAGCGTTGAGGTTGCGACCACGGCTTTGAGTTTATTCTCCGCCATGGCCGCTTCCACCTTGCGGCGCTGGCTGACATCGAGCGAGCCGTGATGCAGTGCGATGGGCAGATGATCCTCATTGGCGTTCCACAATTCCTGAAACACCATTTCGGCTTGGCTGCGGGTGTTGACAAACACCAGAGCCATTTTGGCTTTTTTGATTTCGGCATAGATTTCGGGGATAGCGTAAAGCGCTTTATGACCACTCCACGGCACGCGCTCGGCTGAGGCCAGAATATGAATATCAGGTGGTGCGCCAGCGCTGCCTAAGACAAGTGGAACTGATGGTCGATTGGCGGGGGCGAGCCACGCGCGCAGTGCGTCAGGATCGGCCACGGTTGCGGATAGGCCTGTGAAGCGCGCTTGAGGCGCGTGCGTGCGCAGGCGGCTTAAGGCGAGCGAGAGCAATACGCCACGCTTGGAACTGACAATGGAATGAAGTTCATCGATGATCACGGCTTTAAGGTTTTTCATCAGATGCGCCGCTGTGGGATCAGCGATCAGCAAGGTCACTTGTTCGGGTGTGGTGATTAGAATATCAGGCGGGTTGATGCGTTGGCGTTGGCGGCGCGAGTGTGGCGTATCGCCGGTTCTGGTTTCGACTGTGATTGGCAATTTCATCTCGGCAATCGGGGCTTCGAGATTGCGGGCGATATCGACGGCCAGGGCTTTGAGCGGAGAAATATACAGCGTGTGAATGCCGTTGTTCTTGTGAGGCTGTTCGAGGGCGACCAACGTTGGTAGAAAGCCTGCCAAAGTTTTGCCGCCGCCGGTGGGCGAAATCAGAAGTGCACTTTCGCCAGCCAAACCATGGGCCAACATTTGTAATTGATGCAGGCGCGGGCTCCAACCGCGAGAGGCAAACCAGTTTGAGAAGGTTGGCGGGAGGGGAAAGTTCAATTCGACTATCCTCGCACCAAATTTGAGTCATTCATTATTAGCTCCGTCATGCCAGCGAAGGCTGGCATCCAGCTTTTTTTGGCAACACTGAAACTGTGACTAGCTGGATCCCAGCCTTCGCTGGGATGACGACTTAAATATAATATTCCGAATTCAAACTACACCGCCTGATATCTTGCAATCGCCGAACGCTCAATGGCGGCGGTGACGAGTTTATCGAGGCCCAATGCATCACGCAGGATAGCCAAGAAGCGCAGTTCTTCGCGGCCCACGGCCAGATCAGAGGCGGCCACTTCAACAGCCAGCGCATAGGCGGTTTCTTTCAGCCTTGATGGCAATTGATTGTTTACGAGACCCAGGACTGCCGTCATGCCCTCTTCATTCTGGAGAATGTCACTGCATTCCTGCACGACGGTGACGAGCCTGGCGCGATCAAAGGTTTTGAACGCGGGAAGCGTGCGGATCAGCAGTTCAATTTCCTGCAACTCGTCGGTGCTGATATGTCCTTCCACGGCTGACATCATGACCATGACGTAGATCAGCGCTTGTTCATTAGAAATGGTGCCGGGCATTTATTTTTCTCTCTTGAATATTCAGATTAGTCTAGCTGTTCAATATGGCGTTGCGCAATGGCGAAGGACAGATTCGTCAATGCCATATTGATTTTTTTGGACATGTCTTGGTCATCGGCAATCTCTTGCGCGGTCATCGATTTTGAAATCAAGGGAACGGCGATGCAGGCCGTTTCGACAATCTGTGCGGCCATGGTTGTCAAAACCAATCGCAGCGCATCTTGTGCAGCTGAGGCGCGCGGCGAAGCATTAAACAATGCGACCTTTCGATCGAAAAACGTTTCGCTTCCCACCAACCAATCCAATGCATTCTTAAAAGCACCCGGTATGCCACGGGCATATTCGGGGCAGGCAATTATAATTGCATCGCAGCTTCCTGCCAGCTTACGGAATTCGATAACACTTTTCGGAATGGCCTCGCCTTCGAAATCCGGATTGAAATGAGGCAAATCACCCAGCCCATCCCAAATGCGTACATCGAATTCAGCTGGGGCCAAGATCTTGGCCGCACCGAGCAAGGCGGTGTTGGTGGAGGCTGAGCGCAAACTTCCGGACATGCAGAGAATGTTGATGATCATCGGCTGGTTCGCGAATTAAACGATCTTACCAGATCAATCGCATCAACCAGGCCCACGCGATCAATCTGAATGCCTGGCGGGAAAGCGGTGGTGAATCTTGTGGCGAGGCGTGGATCGAGGATGACGAAGCAGCCTCGATCCGTTTCGCGCCTGATCAAGCGGCCAAAGGCTTGGCGCAGTTTCAGGCGCACGCTCATATCTTTATAGGCGTTGCCGCCAAAAGCTTCGGCACGGGCGCGTTCCAGGATGGTGGGCGTTGACCATGGCACACGGTCAAGCACGATGAGGCGCAGTGAATCGCCGGGCACATCGACACCGTCACGCACCGCATCGGTGCCGAGCAAACAGGCATCGCGTTCAGCCCGGAACATATCAACCAATGTGCCAGTGTCCATCGGGTCAACATGCTGTGCATAAAGCGGCAAGCCGATTTTAGCCAATGGCGAGGCGATGCGCTTATGCACGGCACGCAGGCGGGCGATGGCCGTGAAAAGTCCCAAGCCACCGCCGCCCGAGGCGATAAACAGTTCACGGTAAGCCGCTGCGATTTGATCCATATCTTCGCGGTTCACATCTGTGACCACAATCACGCAGCTGATTTTTTTATAGTCGAAGGGTGAATCGTAACCGGCGCGTTTCACCGGATATGGCAGATGGATGGCACCTGTTCTCATTTCGGCGTTGGTCCAATCATCAGGCACATCGGGCGGGCGATCTTTCAAAGTGGCTGAAGTGATGATCAATCCATCTGCTGAACGCAGCACTGTGTTGGCCAGTGGCACGGAAGGATCAATCCAATGACTGTGCAGGCCGACATCGGCCTCTCGGCCAAAGATTTGTTCAATCTCAAACCAATCGACAAACAGCGCATCGGGGCTTTCCAGCAAATGACTGAGCATCGAAATCCAGCCGCCCACCACCAATTCCCCGCGACGTTTTAAGGAGCGGGCCAGTGATTCAATACGGCCACGATCATTGGTGGACAATTCTGAGGCTTCATCATCAAGCTTTTTCAGCAACACATTGGCCAGCGCTGACATGGGTTTTTTAAGATCGGTCAAGCTCGAGGCTAAATCAGCCACAGCATCGGCAAGGCCTTCAACCAGTGGCAGGCAATCGGTTTCGAGTGAATTGCTGGTTGAAGCTTCAGAGCGGGCCAGCACTTGCTGGCGCACGAGGGTCAGAAAATCTTCGGCTGAACCTTCAGGTTGGCCGCCTTGTATGCGCCTCGTCCAGCCGGGGCCAGGAAGCGCTGTGGCAGCGCGCAGAATTTGATGCAGAAGTTTTTCGGCATTGTCCTGGTCGGCGGCGAGATCGCCCAAGCGTTCCGCCAAGCCCCGACCGCGACGGCGCTCGGCTTCTGGCCCGCGCAGCCAGCGCCGCAGTTCTGCTGCTTCCATTGCGGTGAGATGGCCGGAAAAGGCGCTATCTGCGGCATCAAACAAATGATGGCCTTCATCAAACACAATGCGGCGGATGCCACCCGGGGCTGCTTCTTCATCAGGTGTTTTGGCCACGCCTATGGCTTGATCAATGGCGGCTTGATGGAGAACCAGAGCGTGATTGGCGATCACGATGTCGGCATTTCTTCCAGCGCGCACCGAACGCTCGATAAAGCAACGTTTATAGTGTTGGCAAGCGGCATAGATGCATTCGCCGCGCCGATCCGTGAGGCCTAATGCGGCTGGGGTTACGCTGCGGCCTTCGCCGTCGATGCTGACATCTTGAAACAGGCTGAGCAGCCATGACGGAAAATCGCCACCGACAATATCACCATCGCGGGAAAATCTGGCCCAGCGCGCTATCAGAGCGGCCAGCAATGCCGAACGCGCATTGGCACCTGTGAGCCTGCCAAAAACTTCCTGCATGTTGAGGAGGCAGGCATAATTTTCGCGGCCCTTGCGGATGACAATGCGCTCGCGGCGCTCGGCTGGATCTTGTACGAGACACGCGGTTTCCTGGTCGAGCTGACGTTGCAGGTTTTTGGTGTAGGTTGAAATCCACACCGGCGCATTGTTTTTGCGCGCCCATAAGTAGGATGGTGCGAGATAGCCAAGGGTTTTGCCAAGGCCTGTGCCTGCTTCGGCGAGCAGAATGTTATTGATGTCTTTCCGGTCGCGTGGTTCAAAAGCGTGGGTTGCGGCGGCGGCATAATCACGTTGGCTCTGCCTTGTTTCGGAATCACTGCCCAAAATCTCGGCCAAGAATCTTTGCGCATCAGCACCGCTCACGGCTTCTTGCGTGCCTGGCGGCCTTGCGCCGTCATCTTCCCATTCCTCGATCCGGTCCCAGACATTGAGGCCCGTTGCAAATCCGCCGACATCCATTTTTGGGTTGGCCTTGAGCAGAGCTGCCATCACCGGCTTGGCCCATGGCCAATTGGCGCGGGCCAGAAAAGTGGCGAGTTCAGCAGCTTCACGCAGCAGTGGATAATTTTTGTTGGAGAGGCGCTGCAGCAGATCATCAACCACAGCCAGTAAAGTTTCATTCTCGCTTGCAGATTTTTCCAGTGCCAGTGACCGCGCCAGCCCCGTTGGTGTGGGTGTGGCGATGCGGGCCGGCACGACAAAGGCGAAGAGTTCGGCCACATCAAAATGGCGCTGTTCGCGTGCCGCGCGGATCAGGCTTTTGGGGGCGGAAGCTGCTGCTCCCAAGCGCTCAATCAGGAAATGCGAATGACAGATGAGATGAGGCGAGGCGGAAAGTCTTGCCAAAGCCGCCGCGGCACCTAAATGTTCGCCCGAAACCCTAGCACCCAGCCCTTCACCAATGGCGGTGGGCGGGGGAATGAATTTATGGTCGATGCTGTTCATGGGCGTCAAGCTTTAGTGTGCTTCGGGTGGAAGGGGAAGCTGCCATATGGTCGTCAAGATTGCGGCAGAAGCTGATCTTCAATCAATTCAGGGAAGCAGCAGCATGGACCAGAAGATTATTAATCTGTTTGACGGATTTACCCATGGTGGCATGAGCCGCCGTGAATTCATGGATAAATTGGCCACCCTTGTTGGCAGCACCAGCGCCGCCATGGCGATTTTGCCGGTGCTTGAGAATAATTATGCAAAAGCTGATATTTTGCCGGAGGGTGATGCGCGTATTGAAACCGCGACGATCTATTGGTCCAGTGGAAGTGGCTATCATGTTCGCCCCAAAGCTGAGGGCAAATATGCCAGTGTGATGATCATTCATGAAAATCGTGGACTTAACCCCCATATCAAAGACATTGCGAGACGACTTGCGGTCGAGGGATTTATGGTTTTAGCCCCCGATTATCTCGCCGTGTTCGGTGGGACACCGCCCGACCCAGACAAAGCCCGCGAATTAATCGACAAATTGACGCCAGAACAAATCCTGGCATTTTCGAAAGAGGCATTGGAAGTCGCCAAGTTCTATGAGCAAGGTAATGGAAAGGCCGGTGCAGTTGGTTTTTGCTGGGGCGGCGGGGCAGTCAACGCGTTAGCTGTGGCTAGTGATCGATTGAGCGCGGGCGTTGCCTATTATGGGCAACAACCCAAAGATGCCGATGTGCCAAAAATAACAGCACCCTTGCTGTTGCATTATGCAGCACTTGACGAGCGCATCAGTTCCGGCGCTCCGGCTTTTGAAGCGGCCCTGAAAGCCAATGGCAAGACTTATGAGCTTTATAAATATGAGGGCGTGAACCATGCCTTCAACAACGACACGAACGCGGCGCGTTACAACAAAGAGGCCGCTGATTTGGCCTGGGGTCGCACCGTGGCGTTTTTGAAGAAATATACGGCTTAACACACCGCCACATTGACGTGAGAGTTGGACATGCCTAACACGCGTTCTCAAGCGTTCCAAAACGCATGTCCAACTTTGAGTGAATGAAATGACTGTTGATCCCGCCCTTCGTACTGCTGCTCTTGAATCAAAGGCCTGGCCTTTTGAAGAAGCCCGTAAAGTGCTGGCGCGTGCGAAGAAGCTGGGCAAAACGCAAGTGATTTTCGAAACTGGTTATGGCCCCTCAGGTCTGCCGCATATCGGCACATTTGGCGAAGTGGCGCGCACCACCATGGTGCGCAAGGCGTTTCACACCATATGCGATATTCCATCGCGGCTTTTGTGTTTCTCGGATGACATGGACGGGATGCGGAAAATTCCCGACAATGTGCCGGATAAGAGTTTTCTTGAGCCACATTTGCACAAGCCCTTAACCTCGGTGCCCAATCCATTTGGCGGCGATTATGAAAGCTTTGGCGATCACAACAATACCATGTTGCGGCGCTTTCTCGATACGTTTGGCTTTGACTATGAATTCGCCTCGGCCACTGAATATTACAAATCTGGCAAGTTTGATAAAATGCTGCTTCATGCGCTGGAAAAATTTGATGCCATCATGGCTGTGATGTTGCCGACTTTGGGGCCGGAACGGCAGGCGACTTATTCACCTTTTCTGCCGATCTCACCCACCACAGGCCGGGTGCTTTATGTGCCGATGAAGTCGGTCAATGCGAAAGCAGGCACGATTACGTTTCTGGATGAAGATGGAACCGAGACGACGCTGCCTGTGA
>JAYVXY010000014.1:0-2737 GCA_043784785.1 Aestuariivirga sp.
GTCGCTGGATTTAAAGTCTTCAATGTATCAGCAATATGCGCGCCATCAACATTCGACACATAGTGGCAGCGCGGGCCATCATGGTAAGGGGCCAGCGCCAGCGTCACCATGGCAGGGCCAAGGTCTGATCCGCCAATACCGATATTCACCACATCGGTGATGTTGCCCTTGCGAATTTCGGAGGTAAATTTTGCCATGGCCTCCAACACGTCATGCACATCATGCACCACATTATGCCCATCCACGAAAACCAACTCCGTTTTCGGGCGACGCAGGGCGGTGTGGAGCACGGCGCGATGTTCAGTGGTGTTGATCACATCGCCGCGCATCATGGCATCACGCGCGGCTTCCACCTTTGCTGATTTTACGAGGGTGCCCAACAGCTGCATGGTTTTAGGTGTGATAATGCATTTGGAATAGTCGAGCAGCAGATCATCCATGCTGGCTGAGAATTTTTCAAAGCGCGCCTCATCCTTCGCAAAGGCTTTGCGCATATCAACAGCAGTGGCCTTGCGGTGTGCCTTGAGATTTTTGATGGCTGTAAGAGTTGCCGCTAACATTTCGAATGCTCCACCCTAAATTCGTCATTCCAGCGAAAGCTGGAATCCGGCTTTCTTTCAAACACCATTACTGCTTCAAGCTGGATCCCAGCTTTCGCTGGGATGACGACTTAAAAAGAAACTGTGGCGTATTTAACTTCTTAAAATAGCACCCACGGCCTTGTTCGCAGTGGCCACGATCCTGGTTGATAATGCCTCAATCTCGACTTCAGTGAAAGTCTTATCCTTGGGTTGCAAGGTGACCTCAACGGCCAGCGAGGTTTTGCCACCCTCAAGCTTGTAAAGATCAAACACATTCACATCAGCAATCAAAACCTTGTCAACGCCCTTCACGGCTTTGACCAGTTCAGCGGCCTGCACTTTGTCATCCACCACAAAGGCGAAATCACGCGACAGCGGCATCAAATCGGAAATGTTAAGGGCGGCGCGCGCGTTGGATTTGGCCTTCGACGCAGGCAGCGCATTGAGAATGATTTCAAAACCTACCAGTGGGCCTTTCACATCCATAGCACTCAACACGCGCGGATGAATTTCGCCGAAGAATGCCAGCTTGTTTTGCGGGCCCATTTGCACGGTGCCGGAGCGACCGGGATGAAACCATGCCGGTGCGCCTGCAATGATTTGCAACGAGCCTACTGCAAGCCCCGCAGATTCAAGCACGGCCAACACATCAGCTTTGGCATCAAACACATCTACATCGCGTTTGCCACCATGCACATTGCGCGACGTGGCCGAACCACGGCGAATGCCCGCCGCACGCAGGGTTTCATTTTCGGGTTTATCACCCGCATAGGCATGGCCCACTTCGGTGAGCGATAAATCGGCAAAGCCACGATCAACATTGCGGCCAGCGGCGGCGATCAGATTGGGCAGCAATGAGGGGCGCATATCTGAAAGCTCAGATGAAATCGGATTACCCAGTTTCAGTTCCGGCTGGCCACCGCCGAATAATTTGGCATGGGCTTCGGGCAGAAATGCCCAAGTGACGGCTTCGTTGAAGCCGCGTGTGGCCAGCGTGCGGCGCGCCGCCAACATGCGCTTTTGCAGCGGGTTGAGCACAGGCCGTGCAATATCATGCGGGCGGCTCATCGCAGCATTTGGAATGTTTTCAAGGCCGTATATGCGGCAGATTTCTTCCACCAGATCAGCCTCGCCACGCACATCTGGCCGCCAGCTTGGAACGTTGGCTACGCCATCTTCATTCACGGTGAAACCAAGATCACGCAAGATTCGCAATTGATCTGCCCAAGGAATATCGACACCGCCCAATGATTTTACGCGGGTTCTGCGCAAGGTGAAGGAACGCGCCGTATTGGGAACAGCACCAGCAATCACCAGCTCGGAAGCCTCACCACCACACAATTCCAAAATCAAACGCGATGCAATCTCAGCACCGGTCTGCGTGAAGGCCGGATCAATGCCGCGTTCAAAGCGGTACCGTGCATCCGAAATAATCCCCAGCTTGCGGCCTGTTGCGGCCGTGGCTTGCGGATCGAAATAGGCGGCCTCGAGGAACACATTGGTTGTGTCATCAGAACATCCTGATGCTTCGCCACCCATGATTCCGGCAATGCCTTCAGCGGCGTTGTCGTCAGCGATCACCGTCATCTGGTCGGTGAGTGTGTAAGTCTTGCCATCAAGCGCCACCAAGTTTTCCCCAGTCTTGGCGAGGCGCGCTGATATGTTTCCGTGAACCTTGTCTGCATCAAACACATGCAGCGGGCGGCCGTAGGTGAAGGTGATGTAATTGGTAATATCAACCAGCGTCGAGATCGGGCGCAGGCCGATGGATTTGAGCCGCGCTTGCAGCCAAGCTGGCGACGGGCCGTTTTTCACATTCTTGAAATAGCGCCCCACAAACAGCGCGCAAGAATTTTTACCGTCAATTAGAACATTGATCGGCGATTTGAATGTGCCTTTCACAGGCGTTGCATTAAGCGGTTTTAATTTGCCGAGGCCCTTGGCCGCCAAATCACGCGCCAAACCATGAATGCCCAGAGCATCGGGGCGGTTCGCTGTCACCTTGATATAGATCATCGGGTCATCAAGACCCAAAGCCACAGCGGCGGGTGTACCCACCGGCCAATCGCCCTGCACCTCAATAATGCCGTCATGCTCTTCCGAGAGCAGCAGCTCACGCTCCGAACACATCATGCCTTGGGATTCCTGGCCACGGA
>JAYVXY010000015.1:0-2729 GCA_043784785.1 Aestuariivirga sp.
GCGCGGTCGATCGGTGATCAGGGTTGCAACCGACTGGCAACCGGCGCTTGACCATGCCGCGCAATATCATCCGAACTGGTCGGCATGTGACGATCGGGCGCGGGCGTTACATGCTCGCAACTCGCAAGTGATGCTTGGCGATTGGTTTGATGATCCGGTTAAGTTCGTGCTATGTTGGACTGTTGGTGGCGGTATTAAAGGTGGCACTGGGCAAGCTTTGCGGATTGCTGAAGCGTATAACATTCCGGTTTTCAATTTGGCGCTTGTGTCGGTTGATGCGTTTTGGAGTTGGTTCGATGATCAGTGAAGCCGTTATCCAACAACAAACTCGGTTGCAATTCTGCAATCAAACGGGTGGTGTTATCTTTCGCAACAATAGCGGCGCATGTATCGATGATACCGGGCGGCAAGTTCGATATGGTTTAGGCAACGATTCCGCGCAATTGAACGCTGCGATTAAATCGAGCGATTTAATCGGTATCGTACCGACGCGGATCGAACCGCACATGATCGGTTATCATCTTGGCGTGTTCGTCGCCCTAGAGTGTAAGCCGTCCGGTTGGTCATTCCCCAAACCGACCAACCGCGCCGAATATGCGCGTTGCTTGGCGCAACAGAAATTTCATGACATAGTGCGCGCATCGTGCGGCTATGCCGGGTTTGTCACCGACCCGAATGATATTTTGAGGATAATTAACCGTGGCTGAAATTGGATCACATGGCGCGCGGATCAAGGGCGCGATACTAAGCGCCGGGCTGGCGCTATGGCCGCATGTGACGGCGCGTGCGGTCGGTGCGAGGGTCGGCTTGACGCATAGCGCCGTGCTTTACCACTTCGGCACCACGGACGATCTGCGGGCGGCAGTAGCGGCTGAAGCCGTCCGCCTTGGTCACGCTGGCATCGTGCCACAACTGATCACCGCAAACGATCCCGCCGCCGCCGGAATTTCACCGGAGCGGCGGCGGGAATATCTGGCGGGTTGTTAATCGCGCCACCATTGGATACCAGCCTTGACCAAGGCGCGGCGGTGTTCATCGGTGCTTTCAATCGTTGCCCAAAATTCGCCAGCGGCAACAACCTTGAATTCGTGCAAACACCGGGCGGCACGAATAAGATCGTCAATGTCGATTCGTATGTTTGTCATAGCTTGTCCGCCCATTGGAATTGGTGATGATCAGGGTTGCCGGTTGCGCCAAAATGGAAAAGACGAAAGAATTCACCTTTCGGTAAAGAACGGCTGAATTGCTCAAATAGCGCATCCTGCAACCATTTGCGGGGTAAAGCGCTCAAAATCCAACCCATCATGCTTGCTCCAAAAGCCAGTTTAGCAATTCTTCGCGCTTCGCATTTTGCTTGCTTTGGCGACGATGGAACGGGTGTGCGGTGTTGCAGTTGTTGCAAACCTTGACATATTCGGTCGGTGCGGCTGGCTTGTGCGGAAAATCAATGTCATAAAATGCGGCTGACATAATCCGAAAAACGTTGCCGTTTGGGTGCTGATCGGAACCGCAATTTACGCACTGTCCGGTGTAGCGTGCCATCTGAATAACTCCAATTCGTTGCGTCCTGTCACCCGTCTAATGGTCATTGCGATGGTTGTCAACTAGAAAAGGATATGATGGCATCATCTTCGCACCTTTTAATTTCACAAATGGCCCAAATGATAATTTTGCGTAGCGTTGGGCGCTCTCACGATCGGGGAAAACCTTCGTCTCACCAGTCCAATCGTCTTGGACATATGGCATTGATCGGTGATATATGCGAATTACCAATCGCATCGCAAGCGCTCCCATATATCATTAATCATCGGTGCGCCGCCTCGTGCGATCACCCGATTATAATACCATATCACAAAATATCCGCCGCCGTTGCTGTTCGTCATGGTATATGGGCCATTGTGGCGTATCGGTGTGAGCGCGCCCGGTGACGGTGACCATTGCCAGAATAGATCAGCTTGCACCGTTAAGGATGTTCCTCGCCTTCATCGGTTCCCCAACGCATACCACACGAACAAGCGTATTCGTCGCTTTCTTGACGGATGGCGTGGTGCGGGCCGATCGATCGGAAAGGTTCAGGTTGATCGATCGGCAAACCGTAAGCGTTCATCGCTTCAACGATCATCACCGCCGCTTCATTGTTTGCAGCATCGGCAAAATGCATCGCACCTTGCAACACTTGTTTACCAACGGCGGTGAAGTTAGCGCTCATCACGGAATAACCCTTTGCGCCATTCGCCGTCATGCTCGATTCGCCAAGCCCGCATGTTTTCAGCACATGCGCGTGCTTCGTTCACCTTGCCCATATCAGTTGATGGGCGCAAACCGGTGACGATTTCATATTCGCGCGCGTTGGCCCATTGTTCGACTTGGTTAGGTGCGGACGGATCACGCGCCAACAAGACAAACATCGGTTCGTCATCCATCGCAGCGGCAAAGCAACCGTTGCGCAATTCTTGCAGTTTGGTGCCCATTTTAGCAGTCCTTGATAAGCGTTGGTGTGGCACCTTCGCGAATGTAATCCGCCATCACGTCGCCAGCGCTCAATTGGCGATCGATCGACGCAATCGGCGGCTCCGGTTCGCGCGGTTCAACCGCTTCAGGTTCCGGCAACGGCGCGGTCTTGGCGACGTTCGCGACGATATCGGCAAATACCGCGATTGCGCCATTGGTGCTGGTTAAATACTTCACGAACCCGGCAGCGGTCGGTTCGTTGATCAAACCGCTTCCCG
>JAYVXY010000016.1:0-2727 GCA_043784785.1 Aestuariivirga sp.
GTGCTTTCAATGATGCTTGGGTCACCGTCGATGCTGATCAATTCAGCGCCGCGCGTGCGGGCATATTCAACCGCCCGCTCGTTGACCTGATCGACCAGAGCCGCTTCAAAGTCCACACCGACAGAGGCGTAAGCACCTTCGCTCGTATCAATATACAAGCCTTCAATGATGTGGGCGTAAACATCCATCCAGAGAAACTCGTTGGCGACTTCAATGGCCTGACTGACATATTCAACAATGTTGTGCGCGCCGGTGTTGTATGCCTCAAGATTAATCAGGTCGAGGTATTTTTTCCACTCACCCAGAACAGCGAACACTTTGCCGTTCAGTTTTTTTGCTGCCTTGATGGCGATGGGCCTGTCCATCGACAAATTCTTGGCTTGGCCGAGGATGTGCCAGTCGCCGATATATTGGGTTGGGTCTTTGTCGTCGGCTTTGGCGAGCTTTTCTGAAATTATGAAGTTTTGGTTGATGGGTGCCTCATCAACGAGATCGTCGCTGCTGACGCCGAATTTATTGTTGTCCATCTTCAATTCCACTTTGGTGGAATATAATTGACGTGATAGATGGTGAATTCTCGCTTGCTGCCGTAGCGATCTTGCAATTGCTCAGTTCCTTGAGAAATGACTTTGAATCCTGAACCCCTGCCCAAGATCACTTCCTTCTCGTCATAGCTTCGGCCAGACACAGCAACAGCATTCGTCCCTGCTGGTGTATCAATGGCCAAGACAACGCGACCGCTATGCTCGTCATCAACGCGCGCATCGCCAAAGCTAGCGGCTATCGCAGTTGATGTTGAGGTGGAAGCGAAGCCCTTGTCCCAAGCGGTCTGCCCAACAGCCAAGGCAGGGCCGCTATAACCACGATAAAGTTGGGTGTCTTCAGAAATTGTGCTTTTGGCAATGGCACTATCAAGCAGCGCTGCTGTGTCCTGATTGGTCTGGCTCAGCCCTGTGCCACCCCTCAGGCCATTGTTGATATCATAATATGCAACTTCGCTATAACTTCTAATGGCTGATGATTCTTCTGAGCTAAAATTGCCATTGTTAACGGCTGAAGTTGCTCCTGGTGCACTTGCAAATCCGCCAGCCTGCTCAACCTCTCCACTGCTTTCGCCAAACCGTCCACGCTCGTCGCGCGGTTGGTCAGGAGAATATTTAGCCAATGCCGCAAGCACAGCCTTGCCCAACGACTCATGCGCAATGCCGCGTGAAGCGTCGTAAGCCAGTGCGTCCTTCAGAATTACGTCGCGCGGAGCATCGAGAACATAGACATGCAAGCGGGTGCTGCTGTCCATTTGCTCCCGCACAATTGCGCCAGCCCAGTGGTGGTGGCCGTCAATGATGTAATGGTCACTGCTGACCAGCGGTGTGTCACTGCCCATGCGGCCTGTGGCAGCCAGCCCGACCTTGAAGCTGTCGATCTCGTTCTGCGTCGGGCCAATCTCGCTGGGTGGCAAGTCGGCCACCTCAACATTATATTTGCTCATGAAGTCCTGCCGCACATCGAGCGGGATTTGCGGCATTTCCGCGCGCGTCAGGTCGAGCGACTGGCTGGGATTGAATATGGCCTTGCCATCAACCGTCATATTGATGATGTTCTCGTGGATATCAGCGTGGGCAGCGAAGCTTTCCATCGTCGGCATCAGGTTGGACTTGGCAATCCGCAGGCTCGTGCTAACCTCACCGCCGCCATTGGTCCAGCGCCCGTGGTCATCGCGCGGTTGGTCGTCGCTGTATTTGTTCAGCTTGGCAGTTGGCTTGGGCCATGCGCGATTATCAGAGGAGACAGGATTGTCAACAATCTCACGGTTAGCCCCGACATCGCTGCTGATGATGCCGTAATAACCCGTCTTGCCAGCGCGCTCCATGACGTAATCGGTCTTGAATGGCACACCGAAATAGCTTTGACCAGCTGCGTCCTTGATGGTGACATCCATCACCTGACCCGCTTCATTGGAGAGCCAAGCGTGGTCGATAGTCAAGGGAATGTCCTTGAGTGTGACCACGCCCTCAGTGTAGGCCCATTCGTCCCCAAACTTGCCGCTGGTGGCTGCTTGATAAGCATTCATGTAGCACTGGTGCTGTGTGCCGATGTCGGCAGCTTTGACTTTCAGTGCTGGCCCTTGCTGCTCGCCATTCGCCAGCAGCCATTGGTCTTTGGCAATTGTGTGGCCAAGCTGGGCGAACATTTCTGTTTGCTGCTGCAGAAGCCCTTGAGCAGTCGTCGGGCCAGTCGAGCTATCCCCACCACCGCTCGTCCAGCGACCGTGATCATCACGCGCTTGGTCGTCGGAGTATTTGCCTAGCTCAGAGGTCGTAGATTTTCCGAAGTTTTTTTTTGAGCCTTTGTCAGCAGGAGCTTTTCCATCGTTGGCCGCGACAGGAGCTTTTCCATCGTTGGCCGCGACAGGAGCTTTTCCATCGTTGGCCGCGACAGGAGCTTTGCCGTCAGCAGGCGCACCACCAACTGGCACATCCTTCTGCGGGGCCATAGCCGCAGCAGTAGCCGCAGCTTCCAGCCCTTGCTTAGCCATCTCATCAATGATGTCAACCGGCAGCACAGCTGCGCCGAGATAGACGCGCGGCACATTGCCGAGACCATCAGGCAGCGGATCTTCTCCGCGCCTATCACGCACCTCGTCAATTGTGGCCGAGCCGTTACGCAGCGCCTTGTCGTCAATCTCCATCTGGAGCTTGGCGTCTATGGTGCGCTCTTCGGCATAAA
>JAYVXY010000017.1:0-8928 GCA_043784785.1 Aestuariivirga sp.
GCAAGGTCTCCCCAAAGCAACGACGGTGTAAGGTTTTTTAGTCTCTGTCGGCCCTCCAAAGTCGGCGAAACTGAGAGGCACCACTTTCATTGCCCCAAGCGCGATTGGGTTTCCCCAATCAAACCAAAGGCGAAACAGTCTGGTTAACGCATTGTTACGTTTCCATCACGTAAGAACGCCAAAGCTGGATTTCCTTTTGAACTCTTGATTCGGGAGATTAAACCCATGGCCGCCACTGCACGCATTCTTGACTTCTTGCGAACCGCCAAACCAGAAGGCCCTTGCCTTGTGGTCGATCTGGACGTCGTGAAAGAAAACTATAAAGCCTTTGACCGCGCCATGCCTGGCACCCGCATTTTTTATGCGGTAAAAGCCAATCCCGCCCTCGAAATCCTGAAAGCTTTGGCCAATCTGGGCTCATGCTTCGATACAGCTTCAGTTGTTGAAATTGAAATGGCGCTGGCTTCTGGTGCCACCCCTGACCGTATTTCATTCGGCAACACTATCAAGAAAGAGCGCGATGTAGCCAAGGCCCATGCCTATGGCGTTTCGCTCTTTGCCGTGGATTCAGTTGAAGAAGTTGAAAAAGTGGCCCGTGCTGCTCCTGGCGCACGTGTGTTCTGCCGCATCCTCACCGATGGTGCTGGCGCTGAATGGCCACTCAGCCGCAAATTTGGCTGTGATCCATCTATGGCCAAAGATGTGTTGATGCATGCCCATAAGCTGGGTCTTGGTGCTTATGGCATTTCCTTCCATGTCGGCTCGCAACAAACCCGCCTTGGCGCTTGGGATACAGCCTTGGCTCAAGCCAAGTCGATTTTCGACGAGATGGCCGCTGAGGGCATCACGCTTTCGATGGTCAATTTGGGCGGCGGCTTTCCGACCAAATATCTCAAAGCCGTTCCCGGCACCAACTCCTATGCCAATGCCATTCATGAAGGTTTGGAAAAGCATTTTGGCAATGCCATTCCTGAAACCATCATCGAGCCCGGCCGTGGCATGGTCGGCAATGCTGGCGTGATCAAAGCCGAAGTGGTGTTGGTTTCAAAGAAGCATGCCAATGATAATCTGCGTTGGGTTTACCTCGACATTGGCAAATTCGGCGGCCTTGCTGAAACCATGGACGAAGCCATTCGTTACCCCATCAGCACCATTCATGATGGCGGCGAAAAGGCCCCTTGCGTGATTGCAGGCCCAACCTGTGACTCGGCTGACGTGCTTTATGAAAAGACGCCCTATGATCTGCCGCTTTCATTGTCGGTGGGTGATGAAGTGCTGATCGAGTCGACTGGTGCCTACACCACGACTTACGCGTCGGTAGCCTTCAACGGCTTCCCGCCGCTGAAGTCCTTCGTCATTTAGCTGTCGCAACCACATTTAATTTTCACAAACCTATTGGAGGCCAAAATGGTCACAATTCGTGCTGAAATTTCGTCTGATATTGCCCAACGTGAAGTCTTGCTCAACCAAGCCTTTGGTCAAAAACGCTTGCGCAAAACCTCCGAAAAGCTCCGTGCTGGCCGCGTGCCCGCTCTTGCCTTCACGGTTGTGGACGCAAAAGGCAAACTGATCGGCACAATCCGCTTGTGGAACATCATCGCAGGTTCGGCTGGCGCGTCGCTTCTGCTCGGGCCATTGGCTGTCGATTGTAAACATCAGAAATCTGGCATCGGTAGCAGCTTGATGAAACTGGCAATCGCCACTGCAACCGAATTGGGCCATGAGTCTATCTTGCTCGTCGGCGATGAACCTTACTATTCACGCTTCGGTTTCAACCCGAACCTGACCCATAGCCTGCATTTGCCAGGCCCGGTTGATCGCAACCGTTTTCTCGGCTTGGAACTCCAACCACAAGCCTTGGACGATGCTGAAGGCTTGGTGGCAGCGAGTGGTGAGCTTGAAAACAAAGTTGCACACGCGGCTTAATCCAAACTCAAAACTTAACGTTAGTTTATCTCTACCGTCATTCTTGCGACATAAATGGATTGCACTTTTTGCATCAGAATTAACGCAGGGGAAGTTCGGCTATGATGAAATACAAAGTCGCAACGTTATTGGCATCGGTCGCAGCGGCAGGTTTGGGGCAAGTCGTCCAAGCTGCCGATCTCAGCAAAATTACCAACATCGTGGTGATCTATGCGGAAAATCGCAGCTTCGACAATCTCTATGGCAATTTTCCCGGCGCCAATGGCATTCAAGCTTTGAAGCCCGAACAATTCGCGCAAGTTGATCGTGATGGCAAGCCACTCGCTGAACTGCCTCCCGCTTGGGGTGGTGTGACCGGTAAGGGCATCACGCCTGAGGTGACTGAACAACAATCAGCTCATATGCCAAATGCACCTTTTGCAATTGACGATCCACATGGCCTCAATTTGCCGATGAATATCGAAACCCGTGATCTCATTCACAGCTTTTATACAGAACAGATGCAGATTGACGGCGGCAAGAATGACAAGTTTGCCGCCTGGTCTGATGCCGGCGGTTTAGTGATGGGACGCTATGACGGTTCAACACTTCCCATGTGGGCTGTGACCAAGAAATATGTGCTGGCCGATAATTTCTTTATGGGTGCGTTTGGCGGATCATTTCTCAACCATTTTCAACTGGTCTGTGCCTGCGTTCCCAAATATCCCGATGCCGATAAATCGCCCGCCAAGGATTTGATTGCGGCCGTTGAAGCCGATGGCATAAATCTTAAAGTCGCTGCTGATGCGCCTGCCTCTGCCTTGCTGGGCGCGCCAAAATATCTTCATTATGGGGCCATCACGCCAGATTTCTTCGCTGTCAACACCATGCAGCCGCCCTATCAGCCCAGCGCTAACAAGCCAGCCGATGGCGGCGATGCGGCCATGGCTGATCCGGCAAAGCCAAACACGTTACCACCGCAATCCATGCCACATATCGGCGATTTGCTCAGTGCCAAAAATATTGGTTGGGCCTGGTATGCGGGTGCTTGGGCTGAAACCTTGGCGGGCAAGAACACGCCAACAATTCCAAACTTTCAATATCATCATCAGCCATTCAATTATTTTTCTGACATGGCTCCGGGCACACCAGCCCGCGCCGAGCATTTAAAAGATGGTGGCATGAGTGGCACCGAATTTTTGAAGGATGTCGATGCGGGCAAATTGCCCGCCGTTGCGTTCTATAAGCCGCAAGGCAATCTCAATGAACATCCGGGCTATACCGAGATTGTATCCGGTGATCAGCATCTTGCCGATGTGATTGCGCATCTTGAAAAAAGCCCGCAATGGCCTGGCATGGTGGTGATTGTAACCTATGACGAAAATGGTGGCTTTTGGGATCATGTGGCCCCGCCCAAGGCGGATCGTTGGGGTCCGGGCAACCGCGTGCCGACCATGATCATTTCGCCACTGGCCAAAGCCGGAACCGTTGATCACACACAATATGACACAACCTCAATACTGCGCCTGATCACCCACCGCTTTGATTTGCCCATGCTGGCGGGATTGACCGAACGTGACGAGGCATTGAAGAAGGCAGGTCGGCCACCGATGGGCGATCTGACAGGCGCGCTAAATATCGGGCAATAGGTCTAAAGCCGCTTGGCCAGAAGGTTTGCCTCAATACCCAACGCCGCCATCGCCGTTCCAACAATGCCCGCACGGTCTAGCCCGCTGCGGGCATACATAATTTCTGGCTTGGCTTGTTCGGTGAATTCATCCTTCAAGCACAGACTGCGAATCTTGAGGCCATTATCAAGCAGACCTTCACGCGCCAGGAAATGCAACACATGTGCGCCAAAGCCGCCCACAGCACCCTCTTCAACCGTGATTAAAACCTCATGATCGCGCGCCAAGCGGCGGATTAAATCTTGATCCAGCGGCTTGGCAAAGCGCGCATCGGCAACGGTGGTTGATAATCCTGCCGCATCCAAATCCTGTGCGGCCAAAATACAATCGGCCAGACGCGTGCCAAATGAAAGCAGCGCAATCTTGGTGCCTTCTTTGACAACACGACCCTTGCCGATCTCCAGAATCGAACCACGTTCGGGCATGTCCACGCCCACCCCATCACCGCGCGGGAAGCGAAATGAAATTGGCCCTTCATCATAAAAAGCAGCCGTGCGCACCATGTGTTTCAGTTCAGCTTCATCTGATGCCGCCATCACCACAAAGCCGGGAAGTGCTGATAAATAGCCTATGTCAAAAGCGCCGCAATGGGTTGGCCCATCAGCGCCAACATAGCCCGCCCGGTCAACCGCAAAACGCACCGGCAATTTTTGAATGGCCACATCATGCACCACTTGATCATAAGCGCGTTGCAGGAAGGTGGAATAAATCGCCACAAATGGCTTCAGGCCCTCGGTAGCCATGCCGGCCGCAAATGTCACGGCATGTTGTTCAGCAATGCCCACATCAAACGTGCGGGTTGGAAATACCTCACCGAACAAATCAAGCCCTGTGCCTGTGGGCATGGCGGCAGTAACCGCCACAATCCGGTCATCCAGTTTTGCTTCTTCAATCAGGCTTTGTGCAAAAACCTTTGTATAGGCTGGTACATTTGAGGCGGCTTTGCTTTGCGCGCCCGTGATCACATCAAACTTGTTCACACCATGATATTTATCGGCGGCTTTTTCGGCGGGTGGGTAACCCTTGCCCTTCTGCGTGACCACATGGATCAGCACCGGCCCCTTGCCATTGTCGCGCACATTGCGCAGCACAGGGATCAAGTGATCAAAATTATGGCCATCAATGGGCCCAATATGCATGAAACCAAGCTCTTCAAACATGGTGCCGCCAGTGACATAGCCGCGGGCATGTTCAACGGCGCGGGTGATGGCTTTATCCACGCGCTTGCCCAGCGATGAGGTGAGCTTTTTGCCAAGATCGCGGAAATCATTATAAAATTTTCCAGAAGCCAAACGCGCCAAATAAGCACTCATTGCACCTGATGGTGGCGCAATCGACATGTCATTGTCATTGAGGATCACGATCAACCGCGCGTCCATGGCGCCGGCATTGTTAAGCGCTTCAAACGCCATGCCAGCCGACATGGCGCCATCGCCGATCACCGCAATCACATGACGTTTCTCGCCCTTCAGATCCCGTGCCACAGCCATGCCAAGACCTGCAGAAATCGAGGTTGAGGAATGGGCCGCACCAAATGGGTCAAAAACACTTTCAGCACGGCGCGTGAAACCCGAAATGCCACCCTCCTGGCGCAGCGTATGAAAGCGCTCGCGCCGCCCCGTGAGAATTTTATGGGGATAGCTTTGATGCCCCACATCCCAGATCAGCCGATCTTCTGGCGTGTTGAAAATATAGTGAAGCGCAATGGTCAGTTCGACAACACCAAGCCCTGCACCCAAATGCCCGCCGGTTTTAGAAACAGCAGCAATCATATCGGCGCGCAATTCTTCCGCCAGTTGTGGCAATTGCTCAACAGGCAGACCCCGAAAATCTGCGGGCCAGTGGGTTTGATCAAGCAAAGAGTTTGGTTTTGGGGTGTCCAAGAGAAAGCCTTAAGGTTTTGAAACTTCAAGCATACCAACGCCTGGCACAATCACCAAGGCAAAATGGTGGCGATATATTTCTTCAATTAAACATTAAATAATTGGCGCGCCCGAAAGGATTAATGGAATTCTGTAAATTCAAAGGCTTGACTTGTCCAACCATGCTCAACTCCCGCATTGAATGCTCAAAAGAATTAGGCGCGCTGTCCAACCTGATATGCCATGCAATTTTTGCTAAGATTAGGTCGGGGGTTCGATTCACCGCGCCCACTCCAGTTTCTCCAAGATAATAAAATATTCTCGCTGCTTGATTGCTTAGGCGCTTCTTTCTTTTGACCAGGAAGCGGGGGCAGTAGGTGCTTGAAACATTGTTGGTTCTTTGGCCAATGCAGAGAAACCTACTCACCAGCGAATTAAGGTTGGTACGAAACTGAGTTTCTATATGGCATGAGTGTCCATCCCGTGATGGATGGGATGGAAAATCAAATGAAATCAATCTGTTAAAGGTCGTTGTGTGCGCAACGTGTGCAGCAAGGCACAATGTGTTCAATGATTTTCCGAGAAATGAGCCAGCAGTAAATCAAATTCAAGTTGGTTTTGCGATGCATGTCAGCGGCAACAAATTGCATCACATTTTGTTTGATTGCATTCAGCTTGTCGGAGGCCTTGTCTTGCTGGGGTCGAGCAGACTACGGGCGACTTCCTCGACATGGGCGCGCATGGCTAACTCCGCTCGTACCGCGTCACGGCTGCTTACTGCCTCAATGATATGCTGATGTTGATCGGCATAGCGCCGCCGTCGCTCCGGTGTGAGCACCGCCTGGCGCAAACGGCTCCACGTCTTCTGCCGCCTTATGGCGTTGAAGCTGTCAAAAATAGAGAGGAGCAGACGATTGCCTGTGGCCATGCAAAGGGCGCGGTGAAACTGTCCATCCCATAGTTCCCAAGTGGCAGCATCAGTTGCCGCACGGCCCTTCTGAATCAGCACAGCCATATCTGATATTTGAAGCCCACTGGCGCGCAACGCCGCCAACCGGGCAATCTGGGGTTCGATTGTAAGCCGCGCTTCGAGCACCTCGGCCGGACTCGTATTCACAGTAATAAAAGAAAGTGCCTTGGGCGGCATTTCCGGTCGCTTACCCACGAACGTGCCCTGACCAACATGGCGCCAAATGCGCCCCTCGGCCTCAAGCTTTTCGAGTCCAGCCCGTAAAGCCATCCGGCTCACAGACAGTTGCTGTGCCAGATCGCGCTCTGGCGGAAGCCTGCTTTGCGGTTGAAAGCGGTTTTCGCGCAACATGCCATCGAGCTTTTGGTGGGCGAAGTCAGATCGTTTCATCAGACCAATCCTGATTGGTTTATTTTATGCGAGCAAGATAGCGTATTGACTCAACAAAGCTTCAGAGCAATAAGTTTAACCGAGTTAAATCATGAATTAGACCAATTGTAAATGGTTCAATTTCTGAGCCATAATCAACAGGGAGAGTAATCGAATGTCTCGTGTATCCAGTATTACAGTTTCGGCTTTTCTGTTCGTTCTTGCGTCAAGCGTTTCACACGCAGCTGGCGTGACACCGCCAGCCGACATTGCCAAAGCCGGCAAGATTACATTCTGCTCGGACATCTCGGGCCCACCGCTCGAATATTTTGACGAAGCCAGCAAAGCGGTTGGCTCTGACATTGACATTGGTACTGAAATCGCCACACGGATGGGCGTGAAAGTTGAGTTCAAGAACACCGCTTTCAGCGCCATTATCCCTGCACTCCAAGCTAAGCAATGCGATGCCATTCTGTCGCAACTTTTTGACAAGCCCAAGCGTCGTGAAGTGGTTGATTTCGTCGACTATATGTTCTCGAGCCAAGCCTTCCTGACGGCGAAAGGCAATCCGAAAAACGTCAAAGGATTAGATGATATATCAGGCTTGAAGGTCGCCATGGAAAATGGCACCACGATTCAAGATTTGGTTGTAGCCCAAAATGCAAAGTTCAAAGAAGCCGGCAAACCCGAAGCAAACGCGATCGTGTTTCCGAAGGATACGGATGCCATTCAAGCTTTGCAAGCAGGGCAAGTTGATGTTTACGGCACCACACTTGAATCCGCCGCTTTTCTTTTCAAGAAAGCGGGTCATATTTTCGATATTGGTGGCGATCCATTCAGCAAGATTCAGGCTGGAATTGCCACGCGCAAGGGCGAAACCGAGATACATGATGCCATTCAGAAGGCTTTCGATTCCATGAAGGCTGATGGCACATACACGAAGATCCTCACGCAATGGGGACTTGAAGGCGATGCAATAGAATAGCCTAACAGCATGAATTTTGATTGGAGCTTCTTCTGGCACTATCTGCTGCAGCCCAGTTCAGTTTTTCTGAACGGGCTGTGGCTCACTCTTTGGATCAGCGTGATAGCTCAAAGCCTTGGAACCCTCTTTGGGCTTTTCGTGGCTTTGGCTCGAATCTCGAAAACGCGGGCGTTACAAGTGCCAGCGCGAGTGTTTGTCTGGGCGATGCGTGGCACACCTTTGTTGGTGCAAGTTGTGTTCATTTATACAGGTCTGGCCGCCGCAAATATCTTCCGCTTCGAGGACGTCGACTTAGGCTTCGTCATACTTCCTGGAAACATTCAGGCGGGCATTCTTGCACTCACCTTGAATGAAGCCGCCTATATGGCCGAGATCATCCGTGCGGGAATCAACTCTGTCGATGTGGGGCAAGCCGAAGCTTCAAAATCGCTGGGGATGACCTATGGGCTCTACATGCGTCGCATCATTCTTCCACAAGCAGCACGGGTGGTGGTGCCGCCGCTCGGCAATGAGTTTAACGGCATGCTTAAAAACACGTCTCTGTTGAGCATCATCGGCGTCCCCGAGCTATTGCTGGCAACCCAGATGGTGACTTCGGCAACCTTTCGGGTGTTTGAGCTTTATCTTGTGGTTGCCTGCTATTATCTGACCCTCACTTCACTCTGGGGCTTCGTGCAGCAAAGGCTTGAGCGCCGCTTCGGGGAAAAGAAATGAGCAGCACTCCCGTGATTTCGCCTACCATTGTCATGGCCCAAGGCGTGGAAAAATGTTTCGGCAAGCTTCAAGTTCTGAAGGGCATTGATCTTACAGTTCGCAAGGGCGAAGTGGTGGTGATCGTCGGCGCATCAGGCTCCGGCAAGACGACATTCATCCGCTGCATCAATCATCTTGAGAAAATCGAGAAGGGACGCATTGAAGTCAATGGCCATCTCATTGGCTATGTCGAGCGAAACGGGCATCTCATCGAAGACCGCGAGCGTAACATTGCGCGCCAGCGCCGTGAGATTGGCATGGTTTTCCAGCGTTTCAATTTGTTCCCGCATCTAACGGCACTTGAAAATATTATTGAAGCCCCGTTGTATGTTCGCAAAATTTCGCGTGAGGAGGCGCTGCTCATGGGGCGCGCATTGCTCGCGCGCGTTGGGCTCA
>JAYVXY010000018.1:0-8890 GCA_043784785.1 Aestuariivirga sp.
ATGTTGTTTGACGAACCAACCAGTGCGCTCGACCCCGAGATGATTGGCGAGGTTTTGGATGTGATGAAGGAACTTGCCCGCGATGGCATGACCATGATCGTGGTTAGCCACGAAATGGGTTTTGCACGCGAAGTCGCCAACCGCGTGATTATGATGCACGACGGCCGCATCATCGAAGACGCTCCGCCCGAACAGTTTTTCACAAAACCGAAACACGAACGGACCAAGTCCTTCCTGACGCGGGTCATCGGAAAACAGACTTGAGAGATCGCAAACCATGAAGACGCTCCGCGATATTCTACGTTCCACGCCGTCTGGTGCCAATGCAATCGGCGCACCCGGAAGGTTGGATATGACCGTCGGTGAAGTGCTAGCACTTTGTGATCGAACCGTCGCTCATCTGAATGGCATTGGTATTGGGCGTGGTGACAGGCTCGCCATTGTCCTCGACAATGGGCCCGAAATGGTCAGTGCTTTCCTTGCCTGTGCCTCTGCCTGCACCACGGCCCCGCTCAACCCAGCCTACCGCGAAGACGAATTTGCATTTTACTTGGACGATCTAAGGGCCAAGGCGCTTCTGGTGGCCGCTGGTAGCACCACTCCGGCCATCGCCGCAGCGACGCGTCTTGGCATCCCGATCATCCACCTGCATATCAGCGAAGATGGACCAGCAGGATTGTTTCGCCTCTCCGGTACCGTTGGCGCTGCGGCATGGCACGGACTAGCACAAGCAGAAGATGAGGCGCTGGTGCTGCATACCTCGGGCACCACGTCTCGGCCCAAGATTGTACCCCTCAGCCACACCAATCTTCTAATGTCGGCAGCAAACATCGTTTATACACTGAAGCTCCGCCCAGTTGATCGCTGTCTCAACATCATGCCGCTCTTCCACATTCACGGCCTTGTCGCTGCTGTCTTGGCAAGTCTGACCGCTGGTGGCAGCGTCTTCTGCACGCCCGGCTTTAACGCCCTGAAATTCTTTGCTTGGATGGAGGAAGCCAAGCCCACTTGGTACACCGCAGTGCCTACCATGCACCAAACCATACTTGCACGGAGTGAACGAAATGCTGGTGTCATTGAAAAGTTTCCGTTGCGCTTCATCCGTTCAAGTTCCGCATCGCTTCCTGCACCCGTCTTTGCCGAGATGGAGCGTGTGTTTGGCTGTCCAGTTATAGAAGCCTACTCGATGACCGAGAACGCTCATCAAATGACCTCCAATCAATTGCCGCCGGGAAAGCGCAAACCGGGTTCAGTCGGTATCGCAGCGGGGCCGCAGGTAAGAGTCATGGCACCGGATGGTCGGCTGCTCGTTGCTGGTGAAGAGGGTGAAGTGGTGACGCGCGGCCGCAACGTTACCAAAGGCTATGAGAATAATTTGAAAGCTAATGAAGAGGGCTTTGCCCATGGCTGGTTTCACACCGGCGATCAGGGTGTGATGGACGAGGAGGGATTTCTCCGCATTACTGGTAGGCTTAAAGAGATCATCAACCGTGGTGGCGAGAAGATTGCACCGTTTGAAGTTGATGAAGTCCTCATGGCCCATCCGGCGGTGCATCAAGCGCTCACTTTCGCCATGCCGCACGACAAGCTCGGCGAGGATGTTGCTGCTGCCGTTGTGTTGAAAGAAGGGGCAGAAGCGAGCGAGCGTGATATTCGTGACTTTGTTTCCGCCCGCCTTGCCGATTTCAAGGTGCCACGGCGCGTACTTTTTATGGCGGAAATCCCGAAGGGTGCAACTGGAAAAATGCAACGCATCGGCCTTGCTGCTAAGCTGGGGCTAGTGCCTTGAAGATATGCATCTATGGGGCTGGGGCTATTGGCGGCTATATCGGCGCTATGCTGGCAAGGCGCGGCGAAGCTGTTGTGAGCTTAGTGGCGCGCGGCCCCCATCTAGCCGCAATGCAGGAGCGGGGTTTAACGCTAAAGATCGGGGATGAAAATTTCACGGTTCATCCCACTGTTAGCGACGCCCCCGAAAAGCTCGGCCCCCAAGATTACGTTATTCTTACGCTCAAAGCTCATGGCCTTGAGGCCATTGCCGATGCCGTCCAGCCGCTGATCGGCCCAAACACCGCATTCGTCTTCGCGCAAAATGGCTTGCCCTGGTGGTATTTTTACAAGCATGGTGGCCCTTATGACGGCCATCGCCTGACAAGCGTTGATCCGGGCGGCCACATCTGGAAATGCTTCGACCCCGAACGCTGCATTGGGAGTGTGGTTTGGCAATCAGCCGAAATGGAAGCGCCCGGCATTATTCGCCATAGTTATGGCGACCGCATGCCGCTCGGCGAACCCGATAGCTCTCGCAGCCCGCGCGCGTTGGCTTTAAGCCAACTTCTCATTTCGGCGGGGATCAAGAGCCCGGTGCGGACTAATCTGAGAAGCGAGATATGGCTGAAGCTCTGGGGCAATCTGAGTTTCAATCCGCTGAGCGTGCTCACCGGACAAACCCTCGAAGCCATGGCCCATGATTCCGGCATCGCCGCAATCATCCGAACCATGATGATGGAATCGCACGCCATTGCGACAAGCCTCGGCATCACCTTCACCATCTCGGCCGAAGAGCGTATGGAGATGGCGGCCAAAGTCGGTGCCCACCGTACGTCCATGTTGCAAGACGTGGAAGCGGGCCGGCCCACCGAACTTGAAGCACTGCTCGGTTCTGTGATTGAGCTTTCTGAACTCACTGGAATACCAGCGCCAACATGTGCGATGATTTATAATTTAACGCGCGCGCGTATCGCAGCGCATAATTAAAGGAGTTCAACGTGCGTGACTTCCAATTACCGGGCCGCTCGCCCGCTATGGCTATGAACGGCATGGCCGCCACCCATAATCCCCATGCAACCAGAACCGCAGTCGAGGTGCTCAGGAGCGGAGGCTCGGCAATTGATGCGGCAGTGGCCGCTGCAGCAGTACTTGCCGTTATGGAACCACAGCAAACCGGCATTGGCGGCGATTGCTTCGTCATCATGGCCAAGAATGGGACGGATGAGGTTATCGGCTATAACGGCTCAGGCCGCACACCGCATGGCATGAAGATTGATAGTCTTATCGGTGGCACAGATAAACTCGACGATTCAAGTCCACATGTCGTCACCATCCCCGGTGCTATTGATGCTTGGACAAGACTTGTTGCTGATCACGGGCGCAAGGATATGGCTGAACTCCTGGCTCCGGCAATCGCTTTGGCGAGGGATGGTTTTCCGGTGCATTCGCGTGTGGCCAGCGACTGGGCGGATGAAGAACCGCGGTTGCGGCGCGACGCAAATGCGACACGCGTTTTCCTGCCACGCGGTCGCGCCATGCGAGCCGGCGAGGTGTTCCGTAATCCAGGGCTGGCTGAGGCTCTAAGCCAGATTGCTGCGAAAGGCAGGGATGGATTCTACAAAGGCGCGGTGGCTGAAGACATTGTAAACTATCTGCGCGGTCTTGGTGGCTATCACACCATGGAAGATTTCGAGAGTGCCGCTGGGGAATATGTCGAACCAGTGCGCACTAATTATCGTAGCATGCAGGTCTGCCAGATCCCGCCCAATAATCAGGGCATCACCGCACTTCTGATGCTGAACATTCTCGAGGGCTTCGATCTCGCAAAACTGGGGCCCATGAGTGTCGAGCGCCTTCATTTGGAGATTGAGGCGGGTCGGTTGGCCTACCGTGATCGGGACGCTTTTGTTTGTGATACAAGACATGCGAAATTTCCCACACAGGAATTTCTATCCAAGGACTACGCCGCCAAGTTGCGTAACGAAATCCACAGCGACCGCGTAATGGATCATTTGTTGCCGCCGCTCATGCGCAAATCGGATACCGTTTACATCACGGTTGTTGACCGGGATCGCAATTGCGTGAGTCTCATCAACTCGGTTTATTGGGGCTTCGGTTCAACCCGCGTAGCTCCCACCTATGGCATCACACTCCAGAATCGCGGGCTTGGCTTTTCGCTCGATCCCGCCCATCCCAATGCGATCGGGCCAGCCAAGCGCCCGCTCCACACCATCATGCCGGGGCTTACGCTTAAGAATGGTCGCCCGTACCTTTCTTATGGTGTCATGGGTGGCGATTATCAGCCTTTCGGTCACACCCACGTGCTTACGGGCATTGCCGACTTTGGGCTTGACCCACAGGAGGCAATCGATCAGCCTCGGATTTTCCATTCACAAGGAGAAACGCAAGTTGAACGCGGCATTCCTGTTGAAACCATTGAAGGCTTGCGAAAACTTGGTCACCATGTGGTGCCCGCGCCAGAGCCGCTCGGGGGCGGCCAGATGATCCAAGTCGACTGGTCCGAAGGCGTTCTCATCGGCGGTTCTGACTCTCGCATGGACGGCTGTGCGCTTGGCTATTGAATAATGGGGAGTGGGTCGTTTGAAAATCGAATGCAGTGGAACGCTCAATGTCGAAGCGCATCGATAAATCGTGGCTAGTATTTGTCAGCATCGAAAACGAGGAACGCGACAGATGCGTTGATCTCTTCTCTCGTCCTAATGGCACCCATGGATTTGAAGAGTTTCGGCGTGACGTGGAGGATGGAGGAGTGTGGACGCCAGTTCAGTACTATTCTGGTGCAGTTTACAATTCAGCAGCCGACGCGTGTGACAATGCGGAAAGAGCAGTGCTTTGGCTGGCGGAAGTGCTTCAGAGCAAGCCTTGGTTGCGCAAATTCCCTACATCAATTTCAAACTGACCCACTACCCAAAATTAGCTCTAACCTTAAGTGAGCTGAGCCCTGCGGGCCAAGGAATGGTTAGACACGCTCGACCACTTTTTCGTCTAAGATGGTCCGAACCAATGGGGTTGGAATCCCATTTTCAAAGGTTGGACAAATCTGATAAAAAAACAAACTAAATCAATTAGCTAAAAGAATTTTGGCGCGCCCGAAAGGATTCGAACCTCTGACCCCTAGATTCGTAGTCTAGTGCTCTGATCCAGCTGAGCTACGGGCGCGCGTTGCTTGAGCGTCTCAACGACGAAAGCGGGGTCTGATTAGTATGGAGTGGCGGGGAATGCAAGGGCCGAAGTTTTAGGTCTTTGCAAACTTGGAAAATGGCAAAACTTTGCTTTTGGCTGCCTCGGCGCGATCTGGAATACATATTTCAATGACAGTGCCATTCTCATCAGACGACGAAACTGAAATTTTTCCGCTATGAGCCGCAATCAACTCTGCTGAAATAGCCAGCCCCAACCCAGTGCCCCCAGCCCGTGCAGCAGTTTGAAAGGCCTCAAACATTTTATGCCGCACCGCAGGTGGAATTCCAGGCCCGGTATCGGCCACATGAATCAGCGCCATGGCACCCTGACGCTCTCCCCAAATGCGAACTGTGTTGTTGGGCCCTTTGCGCGTTTCGATAGCTTGAATGGCATTGCGCGTTAGATTGGTGAGAATGCGAATGAGCTGTTCGCGGTCGGCATCAACCTGCAGCGCTTGCTGGGCGTCATTAATCAGTTGAATATCGTCGCCACCTAAAAGCTTGGCGGTATCGAACACTTCATCAACAGCTTCATAAAGGCACACCCACTCGCGCCGCGGTGGCAGTTCTTGGGCGCGGCCATAGGTGATGGTTTGGTTGAGAAACGTAATGGCGCGGTCAAGAGATGCAATGAGCTTGGGAGCAAAGCGTTGCACAGTCGGATCTTTCACCTCGCCCAATCGATCAGATATCAACTGTGCAGAAGTGAGCATGTTGCGCAAATCATGACTCACTTTACTCACCGCCAAACCCAGAGCCGCCAAATGCCCTTTCTGTTGGAGCATACCCTGCAGTTGGCGCTGCATGGATTCGAGTTCGCGTTCAGCAATACCAATTTCATCGCTGCGCTTGCTGGGTGCAATAACCCGTTTGCGGTCCTCTGGCATATCGCCAAACTGCATCATGTTTGTTGAGAGCCGCTGCATAGGTTTCACGAGAACACTGTTGAGAGCCGCAAAGATCAAACCTGCTACAATCAATGAAAGTACGACCGAAAGAAGAAGAATGCGAAGGCCATAAGCCAGCATCGCATCGCGCATTGGCCACTCATGCAGCGCTATTTCAATGTAATCGCCAGACATGGCAGGCGGCTTATCAATAACCCCGATCAAGCGATCTTGAGATAGAAACATCACCGAGAAGGCTTCCATCACAGTTGGAAAATAATTGCCCGAGCGCAAATCAAAATTTTCTGCGACCATGGTATCGGTGTTGTTGCGCAAAACCAGTTTGCGCTTGGCATCACGGCTCAGCGACACCGCTTCAACGCCTGCACCTTTTAAAATTGTGCTGCGCAAATCATCATCAACAATTTGCCCCGGTGCAGCCTCAGCAGCCAGCGCTGCAATCTCGGCCTGAGCAACGCGAGTTTTCAACCACTGAATCCGAAAATTTGCAATCGAAGGCAAAAATATCAAAACCTCGCCCAACATCACAAAGACAATCGTAAGCGCGAGTACTTTTCCAGAAAGCCCCGTCAGCAGATTAAACCATTTCGATGGGGCCTTATGTTTCATGCAACCAGTTTAGCCGAACAGCTTCAGAAATCCTAGCGCCCGTCTTAATAACGGCTTTTGCGCAAGGCCCGCATAATTCGTGATTGCCGCGCGTTTGCCGACTTCGCTGAGCGTGGGATAGGGCAGAACAAGATTGGCAAAGGCTGATATTTTGAGGCCTTGGGTGATCGCCAAAACCCAAGGTGCAATCAATTCGCCAGCGTGCTGGCCAACAATGCTTGCACCAATAATACGGCCCCTTTTGCCTAGAATGACTTTAATCATGCCCTTGGTTTTACCTTCAGTTTGGGCCCGGTCATTTTCAGCAAAGTGCCAACGCAAAATTTTCGCGCCATCGCCCAAAGTTTTGCGGGCATCAGCTTCTGTAAGTCCCACATGGGCCAGTTCCGGATCAGTATAAGTAACCCACGGAATAATATCGCTGCGGTTTTTGACCGGCAGTTTAAACAACACATTGCGAATAATTAATCCCGCGTGATAGCCGGCCACATGCGTAAACTGCAAACCACCAGCAACATCGCCCGCCGCATAAATTTTTCGGTTGGTCGTGCGCAACCCTTGATCAACCGTAACGCCGCGCTTTGTGTAATCAACGCCCGCAGCTTCCAAATTCAATGTCTCTATATTTGGAATACGCCCTGCCGCCACAAGAAGATGCGAACCTGAAACAACTGCGCCATCTTTCAAAACAACATCAATGCCGGATTTTGTTTTTTTGATTTCGGCAATCGCCACTTGCGCGCGAATATCAATGCCGTCGGATTTTAAAGCATCAAGCACAATGGATGTCAGTTCAGGGTCATCCTTGGCTAATAGTTGAAACGCTTCGAGCACCGTCACCTGCGCACCCAAACGCCGATGCGCCTGTGCCAACTCAACGCCAATCGGCCCGCCGCCAATCACGATCAAATGCTTTGGCAGAACGCGATTTTTAAAAACGCTTTCGTTGGTGAAAAATGGAACATTTTTCAGGCCTGGAATCGGTGGAACGCCTGCGCGCGATCCCGTGGCAATAACAAATTTACGAGCAGAGTAAGTTTTGCCGTCAGCTTCAATTTTATGGTCATTGATAAATTTGGCAGGTGCTCGAATCACCGTTACGTCTAATTTTTCAAACCGCTCTTGGCTGTCAATCGGAGCAATGGTGCCAATCACGCTTTGTACATAATCCATGACTTTTGCAAAATCGACTTTAGGCTCGACGGCTGCAACACCATAGGCAGATGAGCTGCGCTGAGCATATGCAGCCTTCGAAGCAGCAATCAGCGACTTCGATGGAACACAACCATAGTTCAAACAATCGCCACCCATTTCGCCTTTTTCAAACAGAACAACTTTTTCACCAAATTGTGCTGCCGCTGCTGCGATTGATAGACCAGCAGACCCGCCGCCAATGATGGCAATATCAAATTTCATTTTGCAGATTTCCACTTTTTCAAAACAACAGGGATAAGCGACACAACGCCAAGCACACCAAGAGCGATAAGCAATTGCGGCGTGATCAAAGATGCAGCGGAAATTTCAAATGGGCAATTGGCCACTCCTTTTGAATCAACACATGTATTATGCGTTGCAGTCTGCGCTTCAATGATGCTGCCCAGCCCGCGGCCCAACCAAGCAAATGCATAGCTTCCGGGTATAATGCCGATCAAAGTAGCAACCGCATAAGTGCGAAAATCAACACGCACTAATCCAGCAACCGCATTAATCGCAAAAAATGGAAAGGCTGGTACTAAGCGCAGGAACAAAAGATAATTGAATGCATCATTTGCAAAACCAGCCGACAATTTTTTCACAAATGGCCCAGCGCGTTCTGCAATCGTGGCGCCCAGAGATGTTTTAACAATTTGAAAAACAATAATGGCCCCAATCGTTGCCGCCACAATTGTCACCGTGCCACTTAAAGCCCATCCGAAAATAAATCCACCAGCGATGCTGAGAATGCTGGCCCCAGGAAGAGACAGCGCCACAACGCCCACATAAATTGCCATATATATGAGGATCGCCAGCACCAGATTGTCGCGCACATAGCCTTTCAACGCGGCCTGGTTTTGCACAATGGCCTCGAGCGAGAAGTATTTTTGCAGTCCAAAAGCATAGGCAACAGCAATCAAGCCAGCCAATAGAATAAGCGGCAGCCAGCGCCGCAGTGGAGAAGGAGCAGGGCTCCTGGTTGTACGCGTGTTCATAAATTCTAATTGGCTCATATCTCTGCGCCTGAATAGGGGGTCTCACAGCCTCGTGAGAAGGGTTCAATCTGCGTGTGGGCGGCGTTATAATGAGCAGGCCAAATGTGATTTATCCCAGGGCAATGAATCCAAGTTAACGACAGAGTTCTCCGAGGATTGAAGCGAGATAATCAGAGTTCCAACCTGCATGTTTTCTGCGGAGTTTGATTGA
>JAYVXY010000019.1:0-2686 GCA_043784785.1 Aestuariivirga sp.
CCTATCTTGGTGTAACAGCTTACGAGTCTGTGGCCTCTGGTTCTCCTAAACTGCAAACGCTCGCCGGACAGTTGCAAGGCCTGACCGCACTTCCCAAAAGGCAAGCGGGCCAGACTTATGATGACACGGTTGTTTTGAATGCTGCCATGACATTCGCGGCCCATCATTATTTTGGCAATACAGGCCCTACGGGGCAGCGGGCGATAGTGGCGCTTGAAAAGCAACTCCGCGCGCAAGCGCTGGCAAAAATTCCAACCGATGTTGCAAGGCGCAGTGAAGCCTATGGTCAGGCCATGGCCAAACATATCTTCGATTGGTCACTTACAGATGGCGGTGCTAAAATTACCAATTTGGGATTTCCGGATCAGTATAAATTGACCCCAGGCCCTGCCCATTGGGTGCCCACCAGCCCGATCCGGCTACAGCAAACACCCCTGCTACCAAATTGGGTTTCGAATCGGCCATTCGCCATGCCCAAGGGCACGAGCTGCACCCTGCCCCCACCGCCTGAATATAGCGAAGACAAGAATTCGGAATTCTACAAACAAGCGCTTGAGGTTTATACCACCGTTAATAACATCACGCCGGAACAAAAGGCCATGGCGCGGTTTTGGTCTGATGATCCGATGTTATCGCCAACACCGCCCGGCCATTGGGTTTCAATCATCTGGCAAGTGGCTGAACACGACAAACTTTCAATTGACCGCACGGTTGAAGTGTTGGCGCGTGTGGGTGTGGCCGAGGCCGATGCGTTCATCGGCTGCTGGGTCGTAAAGTATCAATATGATTTGGTACGGCCATTTACATATATTCGCCGGGTCATCGATCCTAAATGGCAGACGATTTTAATCACGCCGCCATTTCCAGAATATCCATCCGGCCACAGCACCAATTCAGGCGCTGCCGCCTTTGTGATGGCTTCGATGTTTGGTGAGAACTATGCTTTTGAAGATGCAACACCTGAGCCCGATGGTTTGCCTCCGCGCAAATATTCAAGCTTCTGGGCCGCTGCTACCGAGGCTGCAAACTCTCGGCTTTATGGAGGTATTCATTTCCGTGCCGCCATTGAACGTGGGTTGGACCAAGGCCGTTGCATTGGCGCATTCGCCATTGCGCTTCACACACAGAAATAGGAATATTTCATGATCAAGTTCTCGACTTCTGTTGCGCTAAGTTTCGCGTTGTTTGGTTTGTCCCAAAGCTTCGCTGCCGACAGCGGGCCTGTTGTTCCAACATTTACCGAAGAAACAAAGTCTTCGGGCATCCACAGCATCTATGCTGGCGAATGGCAATATATGGTGGGAGGTGGTGTCGCTACATTTGACTGCAATGGCGATGGCTTTCCAGATATGTTTTTGGCGGGCGGAGAAAAGCGTGCGCATTTCTATCGCAACACCAGTAAACAAGGCGGTGAGCTGCATTTTGTCGAACAAAAGAGTGGGCTTGAATTTGATCATGTGACGGGGGCTTACCCCATTGATATTGACGGCGATGGCATCATGGATGTTGTGGTGTTGCGGGTTGGCGAAAACATCGTCATGCGTGGGTTAGGCAATTGCAAATTCGAGAATGCCAACAGGGTATGGAATTTTGATGGGGGCGATGCCTGGTCAACATCTTTTACCGCGACGTTTGAAAAAGGCGCTAATTGGCCGACTTTGGCGATTGGTAATTATATTGATCGCAAGCAGGAAGCCTTTCCTTGGGGCACCTGCACCGATAATTGGCTGCACAGGCCTGTTGCTGGCAACAAGAAATTTGGTGCGCCCATTGCGCTGAAGCCCAGCTTCTGTTCCCTCTCCATGCTGTTCACCGATTGGAATAGATCGGGCACGCCATCGCTTCGCGTTTCCAACGACCGCGAATATTACAAGGGTGGCCAGGAACAGATGTGGCATGTGGAGCCCGGCAAAGAACCCACACTTTATACCGACAAAGAAGGTTGGAAATTTGTGCGCATCTGGGGCATGGGCATTGCCAGCTATGATTTGAACTTTGACGGCTACCCTGAATATTTCCTCTCGAGCATGGCTGATAGCCGTTTGCAAAGTCTGACCAAGGTTGAACCCGGCATTGCGCCACAGGCCGACTTTTCCGAAGGCGCACTGGCAAAAGGTGTGACCGCGCATCGGCCTTATACAGGCCCTGATTTAAAGCCCAGCACGGGCTGGCACACGCAGTTTGAAGATGTGAATAATGACGGATTGGTCGATTTGTTCATCGCCAAGGGCAATGTGGACAAGATGCCGGATTTTGCCCAGAAAGACCCTAGCAACCTGTTGCTGCAGGGGGCTGATGGCAAATTCGTTGAAGCGGGTGACAAGGCGGGCATTGCCAGTTTCGCAACGGCGCGCGGCGCTGCGGTGGTTGATTTCAATCTCGATGGAAAGCTCGATCTGGTGGTGGTCAATCGCCGCGAGAATGCTAAGATTTGGCGCAATACCAGCCCGACTTTGGGGCATTGGATTGAAGTGAAGTTGCAAGAAGCTCAGCCCAATGTCGATGCCATTGGCGCGTGGGTTGAGATCAAGCGTGGCGATAAAATTCTGCGGCGCGAAATGACCTTGGGCGGCGGCCATGTTAGCGGCAGCATGGGCTGGCATCATTTTGGTTTGGGCGATAGTGCCGAGGCAGAGCTTCGCGTGGTGTGGCCTGACGGCAAGGCTGGTGAATGGCAGAAAATTAA
>JAYVXY010000020.1:0-25612 GCA_043784785.1 Aestuariivirga sp.
GCGCGTAAGATTAACCGTTCGGTTTCAAGCGTGGGCGCGGCGTTTGGGGACACGTTGCACCTTTTTTACTTCTGCATTTTCTTCAAACAGCTCAGCCAATTTCTCGGTCATGGCACCACCCAGTTCTTCGGCATCAATAATCGTCACCGCACGCTTATAATAGCGCGTTACGTCATGGCCAATACCGACCGCAATCAATTCCACGGGTGAACGACCTTCAATATCGGCAATCACCTGGCGCAGATGGCGTTCAAGATAATTGCCGGAATTGACCGATAATGTTGAATCATCCACCGGTGCGCCGTCTGAAATCACCATCAATATGCGGCGCTGTTCCTGACGGGCCAGCAAACGGTTATGCGCCCAGATCAGCGCCTCGCCATCGATGTTCTCTTTCAGCAGGCCTTCTCGCATCATCAGGCCTAAGTTCTTGCGTGCGCGTCGCCATGGCTCGTCGGCTGATTTATAGATGATGTGGCGTAGATCATTGAGGCGACCGGGATTGGCGCTCTTGCCGCCAGCCAACCATTTCTCGCGCGCCTGGCCACCTTTCCATGCCCGCGTGGTGAAGCCCAGAATTTCAACTTTCACGCCGCAGCGCTCCAAGGTGCGAGCCAGAATATCGGCACAAGTGGCAGCAACCGTAATTGGACGGCCACGCATTGAGCCTGAATTATCGAGCAACAAAGTAACGACTGTATCGCGGAATTTTGTGTCCTGCTCCACTTTGAAAGACAGCGCATGCAAGGGATCGGTGATGACGCGGGTCAAACGCGCTGCATCAAGCACACCTTCTTCCAAATCAAAATCCCAAGAGCGATTTTGTTGGGCCATCAAGCGCCGCTGCAGGCGATTGGCCAAACGCGCTACGATACCTTGTAGGTTTGATAGCTGCTTATCAAGGTAAGCGCGCAGCCTCGTGAGTTCCTCTGCATCGCAGAGATCTTCAGCGCTGATTTCCTCATCGAACTGGTTGGAAAAAACCTTGTAAAAATTGTCATTGGCCAGTGACGAGAATGGAAGTTGTGGCCGCCATGGTTCTTCACCATCGGGCATTTCTTCGCCTTCAGCGTCATCGGGTGATTCATCTGAGTCAATCTGCTGGGCTTCCATTTCGGCAGCCTCAGATTCGCCTTCGGCACTTTCCATTTCTTCGGCGGCGGATTGTTCCGATTGCTCTTCTTCGCCTTGTGGTGTTTCCGAGCGTTCGCCCGGTTCATCCTCGGCTTCGTCTTCTTGGTTCTCTTCGTTTTTGTCGGGGTCTTCGCCCAACTCATCAGCCATGTCGAGTGCTGCAATCAGGTCGCGTGACAAACGCGCAAATGATTGCTGATCATGCAGGGCATCTTCAAGGCCAACGATCTTGGGCCCGGCCTTTTGATCGACCCAATCGCGCCACAGATCAACATAAGCGCTGACTGATGCTGGTGGCTTCAACCCTGTGAGTTTTTCGCGCACGATCAGGCCAACGGCTTCTTCAAGCGGTGTATCCCTGCGATTGCTGGAACGATTCACCACTGTTTTGCTGTAGCGATCATCCAACATCGCGCTTAAATTATTTGCAACGCCTGGCATGGCTCTCGCGCCGATCGCCTCGATGCGCGCCTGTTCTACGGCTTCGAAAACGGCACGAGCGTTTTTGCCTTCAGGGATATATTTGCCGTGAACCTTTTCTGAGTGGTTGGCAAGCTTCAGGGTGAAACTATCGGCAAGCCCGCGCGTGATGGCTATATCTTTGGCGGTTGCCGCACCTGAGACTTGCGGCAACTTAATTTTATGGCCGACAAGTTGCGCTTGATCATTGCCAAAGCTTACGGTTAGTTCAGGATCAAGCGCCATAGATTTCATAGCGGTGCCTAACACTTCCTTGAAGCGCTCGGCCTTGTCTTCTTTTGCTGCGGCCATCTTCTTGCCGCCTGATTTAAGCTATCGCAATGCGCGAGGCGGATTCGGGCAAGTCTTCACCAAAGCAGCGTTGATAGAATTCAGCCACGATGGCGCGTTCGAGTTCATCGCATTTGTTGAGGAAGGTCAGGCGAAAGGCAAAGCCAATATCGCCAAATATATCGGCATTCTGCGCCCAGGTGATGACGGTGCGCGGAGACATGACAGTTGAAAGGTCGCCCTGCATGAAGGCGTTTCGCGTCAAATCAGCCACGCGCACCATGTTGCCAATGGTCTTTTTGCCTCTGTCATTGTTGTAAGATTTGTTCTTTGACAGAACCACACCCACTTCTTGAGCATGCGGCAAATAATTCAGAGCAGACACAATTGACCAACGATCCATCTGCGCCTGGTTGATTTGCTGGGTGCCATGATAGAGGCCGGTCGTGTCGCCCAGGCCAACCGTGTTAGCTGTCGCAAACAGGCGGAATGCCGCATGAGGGCGGATAACGCGCGATTGATCGAGCAATGTAAGCTTGCCTGACGACTCCAGAATTCGCTGAATCACGAACATCACATCGGGGCGGCCGGCATCATATTCATCGAATACGAGAGCGACGTTATGTTGATATGACCAAGGCAAAATACCTTCCTTGAATTCAGTGATCTGCTTGCCGTCTTTTAAGACGATCGCGTCCTTACCAATCAAGTCGATGCGGCTGATGTGGCTATCCAAGTTAATACGAATGCAGGGCCAATTGAGACGCGCGGCCACTTGTTCAATATGGGTGGATTTGCCCGTGCCGTGATAGCCGGTGATCATCACGCGGCGGTTATAGGCAAAGCCCGCAAGAATGGCCAAGGTGGTTTCCTTGTTGAAGAGATAATCTTCGTCGAACTCTGGCACATGCTCGCTGCGCTCTGCAAAGCCCATGATCTGCATATTCGATTCAAAGCCAAAGAGTTGGCTTACCGACATTTTCGTATCGGGCAGGGTGGTCAGAGCGGCAGTCGTTGTCATTTTTGGAAACTCACTGGATAAAAAATCTCTATTAGTGGATTGAAATCAATGCGGCAAGCTTAGCAAAAGCCGGTTGCACGCAACGTGTCATAGGCTTTGATCACCGCGTTCAACGTGTCTTCATTGGCTCTACTGCCATTGTTCGAATCTGGATGAAGGCGCTTGACCAGGATTTTATATTTTGATTTCACTTCGCCTGGGACTGCATCTTCTGGCAGCCCCAAAATACCCAATGCTTCAATTTCATTGCGACGCAGGCTTCGGCCATGCTTGGCATTGGATTTAATTTTTTCTTTCATCATCAAGTTCAGCGGGTCATCAATGTGTTTGGCCGAGCGGCGCGCGGCGCCAACATGCACATTGCTGTTCTGGCCCAGCTTCCAGGTTGGTCTGTGGCCCATTTGTGCATCTTTGCGGAAGGCTGCTTGTTCATCATCCTTCATGCCATCAAAATAATTATAGGTTTTGTTATATTGTTGCACATGGGCCGTGCAATAATTCCAGAACTGCCCGTCAAGCCCGCGTCCCTTGGGGGCTTTGTGTTTTGCAGGCTTATCGCACCCCACCCATTCACATGGCTTTACCTTTGCTTCCTCCGCTTCTTTGCGAGCGGCAGCTGGTGATTTGATGCGGATTTTGTCAAATATTTTTGAATCGAGTTTCATTGTGCTTTTCAAGTTTGAAGGGTCATTGATTATGCTAGCATGCGGAATAATTCGCAACTGAGAACGACATAAATATGCAAACAGATTTGGGGCCAGTTGGTAAAATAATGGAAGCCAAGCTTACTGCGGCATTTTCACCGCAGTTTTTGGCATTAATTGATGAATCCAACCAGCATCGCGGCCATGGTGGCGCCCACCCTGATGGTGAGAGCCATTTTAGAGTTAAGATTGGTGGAACGGCTTTTCAAGGGAAAACCCGTGTGCAGCAGCATCGCATGGTGAATGAGGCGCTGGCAGAAGAATTGAGATTGCGGGTTCATGCTTTGGCCATTGAGATCATTTAGCCTGATTCCGGCTCTTCTTTGACTGGTTCCAATTTCATAACATTCAACAATGCCAATTGCTGTTTGCGCTTTTTAAGCACTTCAAAGCGGAAGCCGTGAAAGGTGAAGACCTGACCTGCTTCGGGGATCATGCGCGCTTCATGGATGACAAGGCCAGCCACAGTGGTAACTTCTTCGTCAGGCAAACTCCATTCGAACGAACGATTGAGATCGCGCAGCGGCACTGTGCCTTCAATGTTATAAGAGCCATCTTGCTGTTTGCGAACACCAGTGGTGACCGCATCAAACTCATCTTTGATGTCGCCGACAATTTCTTCAATAATGTCTTCCAGCGTGATCAGTCCTTGCACCTCGCCATATTCATCAACCACGATGGCAAAATGGGTCTTGCGGCGCAGAAAGGCGTTAAGCTGATCGGTAAGGGGGCGTGTATCGGGCACAAACCAAGGTGGGCTCAGAATATCTTCCAATTTCACCTTTGATGAATCGCCCGCGTTTTCCTGAATGGCGGCAAAAAGATTCTTCGCGTGCAAGACGCCGATGATATTATCAGGATTGTCGCGCCACACAGGCAGCCTGGTGTTGCCACTCTTAAACACCTGTTGAATGACGGCGTTTATCGGTTCCGTGCCATCGATCATGATCATCTTGGTGCGGTGAACCATGATGTCGGCCACTTCCAAATCTTGCAGATCGAGAATGCCGCCCAGCATGTCACGGTCCTTTTTAACCACCGTGCCTTCCTTCAAATGCAAATCAATGGCACCGCGAATTTCATCGTGGGCCGAGAGGATGCCATCGACATTGCTGGTGTCGACGCCGAATAGCATCAAAGTCTTCTTCACAATATATTCAACCGTCATGACGATGGGGGCGAACACGGCAACGATCAGGCGCATTATGGGTGCAACTGCCGTTGCCACACGGTCAGGATAAGCAATGGCATAAGTTTTAGGCATGACTTCAGCGAAAATGAGGATCAACACGGTCATGATCACCGATGCAATAACGGCCCCAGCCCCGCTGAACACTTTTACCAACGCGGCTGTGGCCACGGCAGAGGCTGTGATGTTGGCCAAACTATTGCCAAGCAATAATGCACCAATCAAACGCTCAGGCATTGCTGTTAGCTTTAAGACCATGGTGGCGCGCTTGCTGCCGCGCTTTTCAAGTTCGTTCAGGCGGGCACGCGAAGCCGTCGTCAAGCCAGTTTCAGAACCCGAGAAGAAGGCTGAAATAATAATCAGGCAAAAAATGGAAATGAGGGCGACGCCGACATCATAAGTCATGGCCTCTGTAAATCCTTCTCGATAAACGACAGAACATCGGCTTCGGCAACGCCCTTGGCGATGAATGTGTCGCCAATGGCGCGGGCCAGAATAAATGTGAGCTTGCCGCCTTCAGCTTTCTTGTCTTGACGCATCAGTTCAACCAGTTTTGTCGGCGGTGGCAGCAAGCCCGGTATGGTGCTGACATGGGTGGGAAGGCCCGCGCGCTGCAAGTGTTTGGCCACGCGCTCTCCTGTGCCTTTGACGCAATGGCCCAAGCTTTCAGAAAATTTGAAGGCCTGCACCAAGCCAATGCTGACAGCTTCGCCATGCAGCAAGCGGTCAGAATATCCCGTGGCCGCTTCTAGTGCGTGGCCGAAAGTGTGGCCCAAGTTCAATAGTGCGCGAACGCCTGTCTCGGTTTCGTCTTCAGCGACAATACGCGCTTTCATGGCGCAGCTGGTTTGCACGGCATGAGCGATTGCATCTAAATCATTGCCGCCGTTGATTATGGTTTCAACATTTGCATCAAGCCAATTGAAAAAAGTGGCATCACCTAGAAGGCCATATTTGGCAATCTCGGCATAACCTGCCGCGCGCTGCCGCATTGGCAAAGTGTTCAGCACATCCAAATCCGCCAGCACCAAAATCGGTTGATGAAACGCACCAATCAAGTTCTTGCCGAGGGGTGAATTGATCCCAGTTTTTCCACCCACAGAACTGTCGACCTGTGCTAAAAGAGATGTAGGGATTTGGATGAAATTGACACCCCGGCGCAAAATGCTGGCGGCAAAACCTGTAAGATCACCAATGACCCCGCCACCCAACGCAATCACAACATCGCGGCGCTCCACGCCAGCAACCAGAAGGCCATCACACAACTCCGCCAGATATTTGTAGCTTTTTGTTGATTCACCGGCCGGAAGAATGATTGATTTTGTTTCAATCCCGCCGGACGCCAATGATTTTTCCAAGCTTGCAAGATGCACCTTCGCAACATTTTCGTCGGTGACGATGGCAACATATGAACGCTTGAGCAAAGGCGAAATCAGCTCGCTGGCATGCGCAACTAGATTCTGCCCGATAATAATATCATAGCTGCGATCAGCCAGATTGACGGTCACTTTGTGGTTGATGTTAGGTCTGTTCATTTTTTGGAATCTTCTATGCCTTGAAAATCGGCTAAAGCCTTGATCACATCATTCACCATTTGGCCGTGTTGCACATCACGGCTTTCCACCGTGATGTCTGATTGCGCATAGACCGGATAGCGTAGATCAATCAATTTCTTCATGACAGCCGCAGGATCATCCTGTTGCAGCAAGGGCCTGTCATTGCGCTTGGCCACACGTTTCAACAGCACATCAAGGTCGGCCTTCAGCCAAAGCGATATGCCATGATCTTTGATTTTCTGGCGGGTTTCAGCGTTCATGAAGGCACCGCCACCCGTGGCTAAAACCTGCTTGCCATTTTCGAGCAAGCGGGTGATCACCCGGCGTTCGCCCTCGCGGAAATACTCTTCACCATGGTCGCTGAAAATTTCCGGAATGGTTTTGCCCGCTGCCAGTTCAATTTCATGATCGGCATCAACAAAGGGAATATTGAGCTTTTCGGCCAACCTGCGGCCCACGCTGGTTTTGCCAGCACCCATTAGCCCCACCAAAACAAGGGCGCGATCTCCCAGTTTATGGTGGGCGATTTCAGCGTCTTTTGCGATTGATCTTCTGGCCATGATGTTCGGATGCGGCTTTTAGAGCAAGCAAGTGAGAAGCGCAAAGAGAGGCTTAACTTGCCATACTTTGTCCATACTATGGGGGCATGAAGAAATTCGTTTGGAACGATGAAAAGGCTTTAGCGCTTAAAAATAGTGGGTTTAGAGGCCGTGTCGGGGTTGAAGAATGTGTTTTGGCTTTGGAAAACAGAAAAATGTTAGCCGATATCCCAAATCCAAGCCCTAAATACCCACATCAGCGAATGTTTATTTTGGAGATCAACAATTATGCCCACGTCGTGCCTTATCTACCGGATGATGATGAATTTTTTTTGAAAACAGTTTTTCCGAGCCGAAAATATACGGCGATCTATCTGAAGGATTATGCCAATGAATAAAAAATATCCAACACTTGCCGAGATTAACGAAGAAGAAAAGGAGCTCATCGAGTTGATTGAAAGCGATGACTATGTTCCTCCCAAAAGCGAATTGACGCCTGAACGGTTGAAAATGTTGCAAGCCGCTGCCCGTGCGACAATCAACGAAGAACGCACTAAAATTTCTATCCGCTTGGCCAAATCGGATTTGGAGCGATTGAAAGTGCGTGCCATGCGTGAAGGGATGCCCTATCAAACACTGATTGGCTCTATTTTGCATAAAGCTGTTTCTTAAAAGGGATATATTCGTGCCCGATACGATCAAGTTTTTGTTTGTTGCCGGATTGATCGCAGGGGCGGTATATGGAACGGCTTTGGCGCTGGCCAGTTTTCCGCCGGAACAATCTGAAATCATAAAGCCCTTGGCGCATGAAAAGCTCCGGCAAAAATAACACTGCAGCCGATCAACGCTTGGTTGGCCGATTTTTGGAAATGATGAGCGCTGAGCGCGGTGCTGCGGCCAATTCACTGGCCGCTTATGGCCGGGATTTGCAGAGCTATCTTGAATTTCTTAACACGCAAAATTCTTCGGTGCTGGTGGCTGATACCCAAATGGTTAAAGGCTTTATCAGTGAAGCTGACAGATTGGGCTTGGCCCGCAGCACAGCGGCGCGGCGGCTTTCAGCAGTGAAACAGTTTCACAGTTTTCTGCATGGCGAAGGCATAGCGTTCGAAAACCCTGCTATCATCGTTGAGGGGCCTCGCGCTGCCAAGCCACTGCCCAAGCTTTTGAGCGAAAGTGAAATGCACAAGCTGCTTGAGGCCGCAGCCCTCAAGGTGCAGGCAAGCGAAAATGTCGCAAAGTTTAAAGCCATGCGGATGCAATGTTTGCTGGAACTTTTGGCAGCGACCGGGCTTCGCGTCTCGGAACTGGTGGGACTTTCCTACCGTGCGGCATTGTCGGGCGATGGATTCCTGACCATCAAGGGCAAGGGTGGGCGCGAGCGCATGGTGCCGATGTCGGATCGTGCCCATGGCTTTTTGATGCAATATGTAAAGGCTTTGAAATCCGTATCAGAGGGCGAGCCTAAACATCTTTTTCCCTCGCATGGTGCAAAGGGCATGTTAACCCGACAACATTTCGCGCTTGAGTTGAAAGGCTTGGCGCGGGCTGCAGGGCTTGATGCCGATAAAGTCTCTCCCCATGTGCTCAGGCATGTATTTGCAAGTGATTTACTGAGCCATGGTGCCGATCTGCGCACTGTTCAACAAATGTTGGGCCACGCCGATATTTCGACCACGCAAATTTATACCCATGTACAGGCCAGCCGCCTTAAAGAAGCCGTGGAAAGCTTTCATCCGCTATCGGATACCAACAAAAACAAGAAAAGTTGACAATGGCGGTTCATCCCGCCAGTAACGTGACAATTGAATTTGCCCAGAAGATTTTAGCAATGAGGGATTATGCACGCATTTCTGGATTTTGAGGCCCCCGTCGCTGAATTGGAAGGCAAGATCGCCGAGCTTCGCGCCATGGCGCAGGGTGATGCTAAAGTGTCAATCGCCGATGAGGTGAAATCATTGGAAAAGAAGGCCAACAAGATATTGGCCGATCTTTATCAAGCGCTCACGCCTTGGCAAAAGGCACAAGTGGCGCGCCACCCCGAGCGGCCGCATGCATTAAATTACATCGAGACGTTGATCACCGATTTTGTGTCCTTGGCTGGTGACCGCAAGTTTGCAGAAGATGAAGCCGTAGTCGGTGGGCTTGGCCGCTTCGAAGGCCAGCCTGTTGTGGTGATTGGTCAAGAAAAAGGTTCCGACACAGCAAGCCGCCTCAAACATAATTTTGGCATGGCCAAGCCCGAAGGCTATCGCAAGGCCGTGCGCCTGATGGAAATGGCCAATCGTTTTGGTCTTCCGGTTCTCACATTCGTCGATACATCTGGCGCTTATCCGGGTGTTGATGCTGAAGAGCGCGGACAGGCAGAGGCGATTGCACGTTCGACGGATTGTTGCTTGTCTTTGGGTGTGCCGCTGGTTTCGGTAATTATTGGCGAAGGCGGTTCGGGTGGGGCCATCGCCATTGCCACGGCCAACACGGTGCTGATGTTGGAACATTCGATTTACAGCGTGATCTCGCCTGAAGGTGCGGCCTCGATTTTGTGGCGCGATCCGGCGCGGGCCAAGGATGCGGCCGTTGCGTTGAAAATCACGGCGCAGGATTTGAAAAAATTCGGTGTGATTGATGAGATCATTCCTGAACCGTTGGGTGGTGCCCACCGCATGCCTGAACAAGCCATGAAGGCGACAGCTGAAGCCATTGCGCGCACGCTGCGGGCTTACTCTGGTTTGTCAGGTGATGTGCTGCGTACGCAGCGCCGCGAAAAATTCTTGAATATCGGTCGAGGGCTTTAGTCGCTCTCGTGACTTGAGGGTTACAATTTGAAACTTTCGCGCAGGACTATTTTGAGTGGCTTGGCCGGTCTGCCTTTGGTGGACATGGCGTGGGCTCAATCTGCGCCAACACTTACCGTTACCTCGCGTATTTTAAATGTAAAGGGCAAGCCCGCCAAAGTGTTTGGCATCATCGGTCCCAATGGCAAGCCCGGCTTGGAAATGGTTTTAGGCCAACCGTTTCAATTCAATCTCAAAAATGATTGCGGCGAAGATACTTCGATCCATTGGCATGGCTTAACGCCCCCCTCAGCACAAGATGGTGTGCCGATGCTGTCTGGACCTGTTATTAGATATGGCGAAACCCGCGCCTATGATTTTGAAAACACCAAGCCCGGCACCCATTGGATGCATTCACATTTAGGCTTGCAGGAACAACGCTTGATGGCGGCTCCACTGATTATTCACGAATTGAAAAATCAATTGTTTGATGAGCAGGAGCATGTTGTGATGCTGCATGATTTTGCGTTCCGCGATCCGCAGGAGATCATGGCTGAATTGCGCAAAGGCATGGCAGACATGCCCGGCATGGTGATGGCCAATGATGTGAAATATGATGCGCTGCTGGCCAATGACCGAACGCTCGATGACCCCGAAATATTGCGCAGCGAAATCGGTGGCCATATTCGCTTGCGCATTATCAACGCAGCGGCTGCCACAAATATGTGGATCGATCTGGGCGCGCTTGAGGGCACATTGGTCGCTGTTGATGGCAACACGGTGTTTCCGTTCAAAGGCTCGCGTTTTCCGCTGGCCATTGCGCAGCGCGCCGATATTCGCATCGCATTGCCAAACACAACAGGCGCATGGCCGATCTTATTTCAATCGGAGGGCACTTCTTTGCGCAGCGGTATTATTATTCAGGCCGGCAAGGCGGAGATTGTGAGAGTGTCAGATCAGGGCGAGGCGGGTGCGCTGCTTGATTTTACCATGGAAGTGCTGCTGCGCTCAGCGGCCCAAGTGCCGAAGGAACCGGTTGATCACACCGAAGTCGTAGCGCTGACTGGCAGCGATAAGGACTATATCTGGGGCTTTAACGGCAAGCCAATGATGCATGATATTTTATTCAGCGTGCGCGAGGGCGAGCGTGTGGAAGTGACCATGCAGAACCAAACGACGATGGCGCACCCGATGCATCTGCACGGGCATTATTTCAAAGTGGTGGGACTGGGCGACACGCGCATTGAAGGCGCGGTGCGCGATACAATTCTAATTCCAGCCGGCGAACGCGCCACCATCCAATTTGATGCCAACAACCCCGGCACCTGGGCCTTCCACTGCCATCATCTGTATCACATGAACAACGGCATGATGGCAGCGATTGGGTATCAGGGCGCGGCGTAATTTTGTTACAGCAACTCCACCAAATGCGGAATGAGCGGCAGATCCGCCGGTGGCATGGGGTAGTTTTTCAAATCCTTGGCATAAGCCCATTTCAGTTCTTGACCTTCCATGGCTTGCACGAGGCCTTTCCAGCGACGGCAGACATAGAGGGGCATGAGCAGGTGGAAGTCATCGTAGGCGTGGCTGGCAAAAGTTAAAGGTGCGAGACAAGATTGTTCGACATCAATGCCGAGTTCTTCTTTGAGTTCGCGGATCAAGGCCTGTTCGGGGCGCTCACTTGGCTCTACTTTGCCGCCGGGAAATTCCCAAAGGCCTGCTAGGATTTTGCCCTCGGGCCGCTTGGCCAGCAGGATGCGGCCATCGGGATCGATGAGGGCCACAGCGGCGACCAGCACCAGTTTCATCAGCTGCGATATGAGCCATTAATGTCGATATAGCGATGCGTCAGATCGCAGGTCCACACAGTGGCTGCGCCCTTGCCCACACCGATATCGGCTTCGATTTTAATGTTGCGGCCCTTCATGTGGGGCATGATGTCGGTTTCTTTATAAGCCGCTGATTTCATGCCTTTGGCCGCAACAAGGATGCCGCCGATCTTGATACGCAGCTTATCGCGAATGGCTTTTTCGCCGGATTTGCCGATGGCCATTACGATGCGGCCCCAATTTGCATCCTCGCCCGCAATCGCGGTTTTAACCAGTGGCGAGTTGGCAATGGTCACGCCGATTTTCTTGGCGGCTGCATCTGATTCAGCGCCGGTGATTTTGATCTCCACGAGTTTCTCAGCGCCTTCGCCATCTTTTACCACTTGCAAGGCAAGGTCGAGGCACAGCGCATCCAGTGCTTTAGTGAAGGGCTTGAGACGTGTGTCGGTTGCAGATTTCAAATCTTTCAATGAACCGGCAGCACCCGTGGCGAACAACAGCACAGTATCAGATGTCGAGGTGTCGCCATCCACCGTGATGCAGTTGAAACTTTTTGCCACAGACGGACTGAGAAGTTTTTGTAAAATCTTGGCTGGGATCGCTGCGTCCGTGAAAATGAAAACCAGCATGGTGGCCATGTCTGGCGCTATCATGCCTGAGCCTTTGGCAATGCCGTTGATGGTCACGGTCTTGCCGCCGAGCTTCACTTGTGCCGTGGCCACTTTTTGAAATGTGTCGGTGGTCATGATGGCGCGGGCCGCCATGTCCCAGGCATTGCCTGATGCCGACGCGCCCAGTTCGGCCAAGGCATTCACGATGGGAGCAGGATTGAGCGGTTCGCCGATGACGCCAGTGGAAGCTTGGAATACTTGCGCTGGTTTGCACTTGAATTGTTTGGCCGCAGCGGCGGCCACAGCCTTCACCGTGGCCACACCCGCTTTGCCAGTGAAAGCATTGGCATTGCCCGCATTGCAAACCAGCACGCGGGCCTTGCCTGTTTTCAAATTGTCAGCGCACCAATCAACTGGGGCTGAGCGTGATTTGGAATTGGTGAGGCAGCCTGCAACGGTGGTGCCCTCATCCAACAGAGCCAGCAAAACATCAGGCCGGTTCTTATAGCGAATGCCAGTGGCGGCTGCGGCAAGGCGCACGCCTTTGATTTCTGGAAGATTTGGGAAACTGGCAGGTGCCAGAGGGGAAATTGTTAAAGCCATCTGTCGCCTGCCGTGGGTTTGTTTAATGTTATTGAGGTGTAGCGCCGGGAAGCGCCAAATCGCCTTTGCCGCTGGTGTCTGGAGCTGCGGGAGCCCCGCCACCGCCTTGTGCACCGGTCGTGTCGGCCCCCACCACAGGTGCCGCTTGGCCACCCTGAAGTTTGTGTTGGGCCTGGGCTTCTTCCTGCGCCTTTTTCAAGTCGGGATCGAGAATTTCAACCTTGGCCGTGCCTTGCAGGCCTGCCAAAATCTCTTGTACCTTGTTGCGTACCAGCACATTGCGGATCGCACTTTTGACCTGATCGAAAGGCTGGGCAGCACCCATCTTGCGATCATCCAGGCGGATCACATGCCAACCATATTCGGTTTTGACGGGCTTGGACACTTCGCCCAATTTCAAAGCGAATGTGGCTTTGGAAAACTCCGCTACCATTTCAGGTGCAGTGAAATAGCCTAAATCGCCGCCGTAATCCTTCGATCCATCCAAGCTATATTGCTTGGCCAGATCTTCAAACTTGGCACCAGCTTGAAGCTTGGCTTCAATGTCAGTGGCTTCTTTTTCGGTGGCGACAAGAATATGACGGGCGCGCACCCGCTCAGTCTGAGTAACCTTGGCGGTTTCCTTGTCATAGGCCGCCTTGATTTCATCATCCGTGATCGACGGGCTGATTTTTTGGGCCAAATAGGAATCGCGCAGGGCCTTGGCCTGATAGGCGGCCAAGCGGCGCTTGTAATCTTCGGTGTCGGCGGTGCCTTCCTTGGCCGCAACTTGCGCAATCAAATGCCGCTCGATCAGGAATTCCACAACAAAGGGAAAGCGCAGCTTGGCTGGCATATTCGGCAATTGGCCGATCACATCATCAAAGGCCATGCGCACTTCAGAGGTTTTGATTTCGTAACCATTTACGGTTGCCACGGTGGTATCTTGGCCCGTCAATGGCGCAGCAGTGTTATCTGCCTGGGCAAAAGCGGTGCCTGCCATTGCCAAACCTAACGCGCCCGCGAGGAGTGCGATTTTCAATTTTGTGTGAATGCGTGGCATATGATCCATCGAATAAGTTGTGCCCTTGAGATTGTCGTATATTCAGGCAATGGGATTGAAACAAGGCAATAATAAGCCTTTTGCTCGCCTGTTGCCGCAATGCAACAGGTTGAAATTATACGATTTGGCTCCTATTTGCTTATCGGACACTAGCACATCGCCGCTGTCTGGTTGAAAATAACGCATTTGAATGTTTCCCCTGAACCAAACTCTGCGCTATTAGACCGCCGAAGATAAGGCCCCTGGCCCCCCATGAAGGAACGAATCAGATGCTCGGAATGCTGCGGAATGTTGCCGCGAAGGTTTTTGGAACAACCAATGATCGCAAATTGGTGAGTTTCCAAAAGCGTGTGCCTGAAATCAACGCGCTGGAAGATCATTATGCCGCGCTGACCGATGCGCAATTGAAAGATGCGACAACTGGTTTCCGGGCTGAATTGGTGCAAGGCAAAACAATTGATGATTTATTGCCGCAAGCTTTTGCAGCGGTGCGTGAAGCGGCCAAACGGGCTTTGGGCTTGAGGCATTTTGACGTTCAGATGGTGGGCGGCATGGTGCTCCATGCGGGCATGATTGCAGAAATGAAGACGGGCGAAGGCAAGACCCTGGTTGCCACGCTGCCAGTCTATTTAAACGCGCTTGAGGGCAAGGGCGTTCATGTTGTGACCGTTAATGACTATCTGGCCAAGCGCGATTCGGCCTGGATGGCAAAAGTTTATGGCACCCTGGGTTTAACCACGGGCGTGATTGTTCATGGCCTTGATGATAATGAGCGGCGCGCGGCTTATGCCTGCGATGTGACCTATGGCACCAACAATGAGTTGGGTTTTGATTATCTGCGCGACAATATGAAATATCATCTCGAAGAGATGGTTCAGCGCGGACATCATTATGGCATCGTCGATGAAGTCGACTCGATCCTTGTTGATGAAGCGCGCACGCCCTTGATCATTTCAGGCCCGGTTGATGACCAATCGAGCCTTTACAACACGCTTGACGGTTTCATTCCGCAATTGGTGGCAGCAGACTTTGAATTGGATGAAAAGCAGCGCTCGGTTACTTTGACGGAAGCGGGCAATGAGCATCTTGAACAGTTGCTGGTTGCCGCGGGTGCGATGAAGGGCACGTTATATGATGCGGCCAATGTGCCCATTATTCACCACATCACCCAAGCCTTGCGTGCCCACACATTATTCCAGCGCGATAAGGATTATATCGTGAAGGATGATCAAGTGGTAATCATTGACGAGTTTACCGGCCGCATGATGGAGGGCCGGCGCTATTCCGAAGGCCTGCACCAGGCGATTGAAGCCAAAGAGCATGTGACCGTTCAACCAGAAAACGTCACACTTTCATCCGTGACGTTCCAAAACTATTTCCGCATGTATAAAAAGCTGTCGGGCATGACCGGCACGGCGCTGACCGAGGCTGATGAATTCCAAGACATCTACAATCTCGAAGTGATCGAGATTCCGACCAATGTGGCTGTTGCGCGCAAAGATGAAGATGATCAGGTTTTCCGCACCGCAAAGGAAAAATATGCCGCGATCACTGAAACATTGCGCGATGCGATTGTGCGCGGCCAGCCCGTGCTGGTGGGCACTACCTCGATTGAAAAATCCGAAGAACTTTCAACTTTGTTGCAAGCTGCCAATATCAAGCACAATGTATTAAATGCGCGCTATCATGAGCAGGAAGCTTTAATCATCGCCCAAGCTGGCGCCCCAGGTGCTGTGACGATTGCCACCAACATGGCGGGTCGCGGCACGGATATTAAGCTTGGCGGCAATTTGGAGATGCGCACGGCCAATGAGTTAGCCGATGTGCCCGAAGGTGCCGAACGCGAGCGCCAAATCAACAAGATCAAAGATGATATTGAAAGCAAGAAGCGCATCGTTATCGATGCAGGTGGGTTGTTTGTGATCGGCACAGAACGCCATGAAAGCCGCCGCATTGATAATCAGTTGCGTGGCCGTTCGGGCCGTCAGGGCGATCCCGGCATGTCGCGCTTTTATCTCTCGCTGCAAGATGATTTGATGCGCATTTTCGGCTCCGATCGTTTGGACGGCATGTTGCAAAAGCTGGGTCTGAAAGATGGTGAAGCGATCATCCATCCTTGGATCAACAAGGCGTTGGAAAAGGCACAGCAAAAGGTGGAAGCGCGCAACTTCGATATTCGCAAGAACTTGTTGAAGTTCGACAATGTGATGAATGATCAACGCAAGGTGATCTTTGATCAGCGCATTGGCATCATGAAGGGCGAGGAAATTTCGGAAACAGTTGATGATTTGCGCCACGACATCATCGGCGAGTTAATCACCAAACACATCCCCGAAAATGCTTATGCCGAGCAGTGGGATGCCGTGGGCCTTCGTGAACGTTTGCGCGAAGCCGTGGCTGTTGATTTTCCAGTCGAGGATTGGGCCAAGGAAGAGGGAATTGCAGACGAAGAAATTCGCGAGCGCGTGACTTCGACCACGGATACTTTCTACAATTCGAAGCGCGAAAAATATACGCCAGATATTATGCAGCAGGTCGAAAAAGCGGTGCTCCTGCAAACCATGGATCGTTTGTGGCGCGAGCATATTGTCAATGTTGAGTATCTCCGCCAAGTGATTCATTTGCGCGGCTATGGCCAGCGTGATCCGCTGAATGAATATAAGACCGAAGGCTTCACCCTGTTCTCAGACATGGTCACGCGGATGAAAGAGGATGTTACCAGCCAGTTGATGCGGGTGGAAATTCAAACCCGGCCCGAGGGTGATTTGTTGCCAGATGAAAACCAGTTGCCCCCCATGCAGGCCCATCATATCGATCAAACCACAGGCTTTGATGATGTCGGCGAAGGTGCGCCGAACTTTGGTTCATTTGCAACTGCTGCCGCTTCGGCAATGGCCGTTTCTATTGATCCAAAGAACCCTGAAACATGGGGCAAGGTTGGGCGCAATGATGATTGCCCATGTGGCTCGGGCAAGAAATATAAACACTGCCACGGGGCTTATGTTTAAACCTTTATTTTTTAGCCTAACTTTTGATTTATACCCGTCACCCCAGCGAAAGCTGGGGTCCAGCTAGCCACATTGTGCATCTTCATTTCAGGAAGCTGGATGCCAGCTTTCGCTGGCATGACGGATTTAGAGAGTGGAATTAAATCACTCTCTATCAGTCTTCAAAGCCTCAGCCAAACTATGAGAAGCTGATCCCGGCTTAAGCGGCTTGGGCTGGCTGGCGTGGGGTTTCCACGCCATAGCCCAGGCAATTTCAAGTGTGGCGCGGATGCGGCCGTCGGCGTCGACAAAATTATTGTGATAATGTCCAGCCACTTTGGCCAGCAGGCGTTTTGAAACGAGCTTATTGCTTCGCCCGATGAGGGGATTGGCAAAACCAAAGGTCTTGATTTCGCGCATTAAGGAAAATGAGTCGGCATAACGTATTGTGGTTTTATCCATATCGGCCACCGGCAAAGCCAGACCGGCGCGCTGCATCAAGCCACCCAATTCGCGGATTCCGATCATGGGGGCAATGCGCGGTGTTACGCCGCCGGTGATTTCAATTTCGGCCTGCAGCCAAGCTTCGCGCAGTTCAAACAAAGTATCGCTCGCAAAAAAAGCCACCAGCAGCAGGCCATCAGCTTTTAAGCCCCGCGCCAGTTGCGCCAGATGGCCGGGCACATCGTTTACGCAGTGAAGATCAAGCAAACTGAAAATCGCATCATAATCGGCACCGGGAAGGGCAACCATATCATTGGGCGGCGGCGCGGCTATATCGAGCTTCTCAATCTTGCCCGAAAGCCTCAGTGTTTCTGCAGCTATTTTCGGGTTTTGGGCAATCAGCAAGGATTTGGGGAATTGTTTGAGAATGATGGAGAGCCTGTCACCCAATTCGGCGGCCACATGATTTTGCAGATCATCTGTTGCATTCGCCTTTGATTGGCGCGCAAGATAAAGCGTGCGATCAAAAATCTGGGGGGCCTGTTCATTCATGGAAGATGAGGTAGCCGAAGCTGGCGCCAAATTCCAGTTTGCAAATGTTCAGGCTGTCGGAAGACGATTTGCCCGTGCGCTTATCGATCTTATTGTGCCGCCCAAATGCCTGGTTTGTCGTGCCCAAGTGACGGAAGGGGCCTGTCTTTGCATTTCCTGTTGGCAAAAACTGAATTTTTTAGAACATCCGGTTTGTGATGTAATGGGAACGCCCTTTGCCTATGATCAAGGTGAGGGGGCTTTAAGTGCTGCGGCACTGGCTGATCCGCCGCCATGGAACAAGGCGCGGGCGGCCATTGTGTTTGATCAAAATTCCAAGAATTTGGTTCATGCGCTGAAATATAAAGATCATCATGAAGCGGCGTTGCTGATGGTGCGGATGATGGCTAGGGCGGGGCGCGATGTGTTGGCGGAAACTGATTTTGTCGTGCCTGTGCCATTACATCCGACCAGACTTTGGAAGCGCAGGTTTAACCAGGCCGCACTGCTTGCCAAACCTTTGGCCAAGATTGCCAATAGGCCTTATTCGCCTGATATGCTTTTGCGCAAAATTGCCACGCGCCAGCAAGTCGGCCTTGATCATGTTGCGCGCCAAAAGAACGTGCGTAAAGCCTTTCAAGTTCCGCCCGCAAAATTAAGCGAAATTAAAGACCGAAGGATTTTACTGGTTGATGATGTGCGCACCACTGGTGCAACATTTGCCGCTTGCGCGGAAGCTTTGAAAAAGGCGGGTGCAGCGCAGGTTCATGTACTGAGCTTTGCTCTTGTTTTGGAACCGCACAGGTTCCATATTGATGTGTGACGGAAAGACGACACGATGACACAAGTTACGATTTATACAACTTCAGCCTGCTCCTATTGCTTGATGGCCAAAAACCTTCTCAACAAAAAGGGTGCGAAATTTATCGAGATTGATGTGAGCCATAACGCGGAAGAGCGCCAAAAAATGAGTGCGCGGGCGGGAGGAAGACGCACGGTTCCGCAGATATTTATCGGCAAAGCCCATGTGGGTGGTTGTGATGAACTCCATGCGCTTGATGCAAGGGGCGGGCTTGATCCGTTGCTGGCGGCGTCATGAGTTTTAAAGCAGGACTGGTTCAGCTGCGCTCGTCAACCGATGTGGCGCGCAATTTGAAAGATGCTTCCGCCTTGATCCGCAGTGCGGCATCGCAGGGTGCAACTTTCATTTCAACGCCAGAGATGACCAATCTCTTCGAGCCAGATCGCGAGCGGCTGAAAGCCATTGCTCGGCCCGAAGCGGAAGATATTTCCGTGCGCGGCTTTTCTGAATTGGCGGCCAAGCTTGGGATTTGGCTTCACATCGGATCAATGGCGCTGAAAGGCGATGACGAGAAACTGGTCAACCGCACAATTTTGTTTGGGCCGGATGGCAAGACCATCGCGCGTTACGACAAGATTCATCTGTTCGATGTGGATTTGCCCAATGGCGAAATTTACCGCGAGTCGGCTTCTATTACCGGTGGCAAGGAAGCAGTGACGGTGGAGTTGCCGTTTGCAAAGCTGGGTCTGACAATTTGTTATGACGTGCGTTTTCCGGCTTTGTATCGGGCGCTGGCTGTCGCGGGTGCCAATGTGTTGCTGGTTCCGGCAGCGTTTACAGTTCCAACCGGCAAGGCGCATTGGCATGTGTTGCTGCGCGCGCGGGCCATTGAAACCGGCAGTTTTGTGATTGCCGCCGCTCAAGGCGGCAAGCATGATTCCGGCCGTGAAACTTTTGGCCACAGCAAGGTAATTAACCCTTGGGGCGAAGTGATTTGCGAAGCGAATACTGATCCCGATTTTAAAGTGTTTGAGATTGATCTCACGCAATCAGCTGCCGCCCGCGCGAAAATCCCGAATTTGCAACACGCCAGAGACTTTACCTTGAAAGAAGTGAGCGCTCTATGATTCGCTATGATTTGGTCTGTGACAAAGGCCATGAATTTGATGGCTGGTTTCGTGATAGCGCCACTTATGACAAGCAGGCCAAGCGCGGCTTGGTATCTTGCACCCATTGTGGCTCCGCGAAAATCGAAAAGCAAATCATGGCACCGGGCATTCCGGCTAAATCAAACAAAAAATCAGATGCCACCACGCGCTTGGTGGCAGGCCCCGTTGATCCGCGCGCCCAAGCCATGATGCAGATGATGCGAGACTACCGCAAACATGTGGAAGCCAACGCCGAAAATGTCGGCAATAATTTCGCCGAAGAGGCCCGCAAAATTCATTACAAAGAAACCCAAGAACGCGGCATCTACGGCAACGCCACGTCTGACGATGCGGCAGCGTTGATTGAGGAAGGCATTGAAGTTCACCCCGTTCCGGTTCTGCCGGAGGATGGGAATTGAACTACTTCTGCGCCACCAGCATATAATTCACATCCATATATTTCGCCCGCCGCCATTCATTGGCCAATGGATGAAAGACCACACCAGTTTCGGCTTTCACTGTCGCACCATTATTCGCCAGCCAGAGTTTCAACTCTTCCGGCTTGATAAATTTTTCCCATTCATGTGTACCCTTGGGCAGCCAGCGCAGCACATATTCAGCACCAACAATGGCCAGTGCGAATGATTTCAATGTGCGGTTCAAGGTGGCCACAAACATGAGGCCGCCGGGCTTCATCATCTCCACGCAATTCTTGGTAAAATTCTGTGGCAGGGCCACATGTTCGATGACTTCCATATTCAGGATCACATCAAACTTTTCACCCGCCTCGTTCAAATCTTCTGCCGTGCCCACACGGTAATCTATGACGAGCTCTTGCTCGGTTGCATGAACCGATGCGGTTTTGATATTTTTTTCAGACGGGTCGACACCCACCACCGAAGCCCCCAATCTCGCCATCGGTTCACACAAAAGCCCGCCGCCGCAGCCGATATCCAGAAACCTCAAACCCTTGAACGGCTCCTGCTCCAAGGGATCAAGGCCCATCCGCGCGCAAACCTGTTCCTTGATAAAGGCCAGCCGCACTGGGTTAAACACATGCAAAACCCCGAATTTGCCCTTCGGATTCCACCATTCCGCGGCCATTTTGGAGAATTTTTCCACTTCCGCCGGATCGAGGCTGGATAGTGTTGCAGATGTATCGATTGTCATTGTGGGCATTACCTGTTTTTCACTGTCACATTATTGCATATATGACAGCCCTCTACTAAGAGTACGCCGCGCCGCACCATAGCGGTACAGCATAATGCGCAAAAGTTGACAGACTTTTGCGTTCAATTATGCGTAACTTTTACGACGAGTCTTTTAGGGGAATGGGCCGAATGGGCCGTTTGGTTATGAAATTTGGCGGCACATCGGTTGCCAATATTGAGCGCATCCGCAATGTGGCGCGGCACGTCGAACGTGAAGTGAAAGCTGGTCATCATGTGGCGGTGGTGGTTTCGGCTATGGCTGGAACAACCAATCAGCTGGTTGAGTGGTGCAAGCAAGCCGCCCCCATGCATGACGCGCGCGAATATGATGCCATTGTGTCAACGGGCGAACAGGTCACGGCCGGCTTGCTGGCCATTGTGTTGCAGGATTTGGGCATCCCCGCGCGCTCTTGGGCGGGCTGGCAAATCCCGCTGAAATCGGATGGTGTGCATGGTTCAGCACGCATTACTGATATTGATGGTGCGGAAATTGCCAAGCGCATGGAGCAGGGCCAAGTTGCGGTGATTGCGGGCTTTCAAGGCATTGGGCCAGATAAGCGCATCACTACTTTGGGCCGCGGTGGCTCTGATACTTCGGCTGTTGCGGTGGCTGCAGCACTTGAAGCGGCTTGCGACATTTATACCGATGTGGATGGTGTTTACACAGCCGATCCGCGCATTGTGACGGGCGCGCAAAAACTTGACAAGATTTCCTATGAAGAAATGTTGGAGCAGGCTTCGCTGGGTGCAAAAGTGTTGCAGCCGCGCTCGGTCGAACTGGCCATGGTATATAAGGTTCCATTGCAAGTTCGCTCAAGTTTCGAGCCACCTGATTCGCCAAACCAAAATAAGCCCGATGGCACCGGGCCCGGAACGATTGTATGCCAAGAGGAAAAGTCGATGGAACAGCATGTTGTCAGTGGAATTGCCTATTCACGCGATGAAGCGAAAATTTCGCTGCGCAAAGTGAAAGACAAGCCCGGCGTGTCGGCTGGCATTTTTGGGCCCTTGGCTGAGGCTGACATCAGCGTTGACATGATTGTGCAGAATGTTTCGGCTGATGGTGCGGTGGCTGACATCACCTTCACCTTGCCGCGCAAGGATTTGCGTAAAGCCATTGACGTGTTAACCAAGCTCAAAGACCAGATCGGCTTTCAAGACATCGCCCATTCGGCTGATGTGGCCAAGGTTTCAGTGGTGGGCATCGGCATGCGCAGCCATGCTGGCGTGGCCGCTAAAATGTTCAAATCCTTGGCAGATAAGGGCATCAACATTCAGGCCATCACCACGTCTGAAATTAAAGTCAGCGTGTTGATTGATGAAGCCTATACCGAACTTGCGGTGCGCGCGTTGCATACGGCTTACGGATTGGATAAGGCTTAGACCATTATGTTGTCTGAATTGATTTCTCCTCCCCTTATACCGTCATGCCAGCGAAGGCTGGCATCCAGCTTTGGCTGGGTTCAGGCGGTTGAGGGAAGCGGGGTCCCAGCCTTCGCTAGGATGACGTTTAAGAAGGTGCTCGGGAAGCTCAGAAATCAGACCTACCAATTCCACAAACCTAAACGCTCCTAAGGATAACGCTCATGCCCAGTCCCGCACTCGGCCCGCGTGTCCTGCTCAGAAGGCTCCGCGAGGTGATGGCGGAGCCGGAGACAGCGCAAAAGCGGCTCGACAAAACAGTTACGCTGATCGCGGCTAATATGGTGGCCGAGGTGTGCTCGATCTATGTGATGCGGCCGGGCAATATCCTGGAACTTTATGCCACTGAAGGCCTGAAGCGCGAGGCCGTGCATAAATCAAAACTCAAAGTAGGCGAAGGCCTCGTCGGTTTGATTGGTGATCAGGCCATTGGCCTTAACTTGTCTGACGCACAAAATCATCCTTCCTTCAAATATTTGCCGGAAACGGGTGAAGAAATTTACCATTCTTTCCTCGGTGTGCCGGTCATGCGTGGGGGCACGGTGATTGGTGTTCTTGTCGTGCAAAACCGCACACTGCGCCACTATACTGAAGAAGAAGAAGAGGCCTTGCAGACCACGGCCATGGTCTTGGCCGAGGTTATGGCTTCTGGCGAATTGAAAGAAATGGCACGCGAAACCGCCATTGATGTCGCCCATGTGCGCAGCCATCATTTGCGGGTTGAAAGCTTGGCTGAGGGCATTGCCTTGGGTCATGTGGTTTTGCATGAGCCGCGGGTTCGCATTCAGAACATGATCGCCGAAAATGTTCCCGCTGAAATCATCAGGCTTGATGATGGCGTGGCGCTGCTTCGCAGCCAAGTCGATGAGTTGCTTGATGGCAATGATGCAGGCCGCGCCACTGATTATTCTGACGTACTCGAAACCATTCGCATGTTTGCCCATGATAAGGGCTGGCTGAACCGCTTGCGTGAAGCCGTTGAAACGGGCCTCACTGCTGAAGCTGCCGTTGAACGCGTGCAAAATGACAACCGCGCGCGGATGCAACGCATGCAAGATCCTTATCTGCGCGAACGCATGCATGATCTGGATGATCTTTCCAATCGGCTGTTGCGCATCCTAACCGGGGCCGAGGCCACCGCATCGCGCAGCGATCTGCCAGCCAACGCCATTGTGGTTTCGCGCAATATGGGCCCTGCCGAACTTCTTGATTATGACCGCACGAAAATTCGCGGCGTGATTTTGGAAGAGGGCGGCAAGACCAGCCACGTGGCCATTGTAGCCAGAGCGCTTGGCATTCCAGCCATTGGCTTGGCTGAAGGTATTATCAACCTGGTTGATTCAGGTGATGATATTATTGTCGACGGCAGCACAGGCGAAATTTTCGTCAGGCCGACCAGTGAGCTGCAAAAATCATATGCTGAAAAAGTGCGCTTCTATGCCAAGAAGCAAGCGCGCTTCACATCTTTACGAGATTTGCCAGCCTTAACGCGTGATGGCCAGACGATCAGTTTGAATATCAATGCGGGTCTAACGGTTGATATGCCGCATCTGTTTGAGTCGGGTGCTGATGGCGTTGGGCTTTACCGCACCGAATTGCACTTCATGATGGCGCAGCGTTTCCCGCGCCTGTCAGCCCAAGTGAAGCATTATCAAAGCATCTTGGAGCAAGCCAAGGGCAAGCCTGTCACCTTCCGCACGCTGGATATTGGTGCAGATAAAACCCTGCCTTATCTGCGTCAGCCACGCGAAGAAAACCCGGCGCTTGGCTGGCGTTCGATTCGCATGGCGATGGACCGGCCAGCTTTATTGCGTTTGCAGGCGCGCGCCATGTTGATCGCTGGTGCGGGCGAAGACCTGAAAATCATGTTCCCGATGATTGCCGATGTGCAGGAATATTTGATGGCACGCGAAGCCGTGATGATGGAACATGCCATCCTCGCCAAGCGCGGCCATATTCTGCCACGCTCTTTAAAAATTGGGGTGATGATCGAAATTCCGTCTCTGCTCTGGCAACTTGATAATTTGCTGCCTCTGGCGGATTTTGCCTCGATTGGTTCGAATGATCTGGTGCAGTTTCTATTTGCGTCGGATCGCGGCAATCCAAAATTGGCGGGGCGTTATGATCCATTAAGTCCGGCCGCTTTGGGGGCAATGCGGCAAATTGTTGAAAAGGCCAACCAACATGGCAAAGTCGTGACGCTATGTGGCGAGCTTGGCGGAAGGCCACTTGAAGCCATGGGCTTGGTCGGCGTTGGCCTGACTTCGATGAGCATGGTGCCATCAGGTGTTGGCCCGGTAAAAGCGATGATCCGTTCGCTGGATCAGGTCAAGCTTTGGAATTTCATGAAGCCGCTGCTCGCCAGCCCGCTTCACTCGTTGCGTGGCGACCTAATGGAGTTTGCCCAGAGGAACGGGGTGGAGATTTAAGAGTTTGTAAAAACCTTAAACCTGCAAAATCTTAACCCCATGTTTTTGTACGATTGACAGCAATTTCAGCGCCGTTCCACTCGGCCGCTTTGCTCCTGTTTCCCACTTCTCCACAGTGCTTTCACTGGTGTTGAGATGACGGGCAAAGACAGGCTGGCTCATCTTTGAGGCAACGCGCATTTTCTTAATTTGTGCAGGGTTAAAAAGTGCTGTTGCGGCTAAACAGCTTTCATCAAAGCTTCGCATTGTCATTTTGTCGATGGCCCCAACTCTGTGCAGTGCGGCAGCCGAAGAATGAATGGCTTCCATCGCGTCGCTTTTGAATTTTACTTTAGTTTTCATCACATATCTCCACCAAATCGCCCTGTTCCAACAAATCCATTGTCTGCACCACAGTTAGTGTCGCATAGGTCTTTGCGAGCTTCCGAAACTGTTCCAATTCACTGTCATCAATATTGGCTCGATCACTTTTTGCAAACACATATTCAAATATCCAGTGAGAGCCTGCTTTTGAAAGAATGATCGATCGATATCGGTTCTTATTCAGTCTCTTTTTAAAAACCCCGCCGCCAAGATCATCACACTGTCCGCTCACTACTTGTTTGATTGCATTGCAGAGTTCAGTGTCTGAAATCCGAACTTTTCGAGCCGCCTTTGCGAACCAAGCCGATTTGAAGACGCGGTATTGGTTTGTTGGTAGCCTGCCCATTACGGAACGATTAGTAGCACTAAGTGCTATTTAAATCAATCCCCTTAAATACTATCTCAAGAAATCCAATCCCAGCTGCGTCCAGCCGGGCCCAGACCCACCTCGGGCGTGGCGTCGATCCCGTCTCGCCTAGGGAAAATATTTACGATGTCAAACAGCCAAGGTGATCAATCCTTA
>JAYVXY010000021.1:0-25554 GCA_043784785.1 Aestuariivirga sp.
GTCACATCATCGGCAATGTTCTGCCCGCGATTAACGCCAGACAATATCAAATCAGGCATTCCAGGCATAATTTTGCGAACCGCCATCACCACACAATCGGTCGGCGTGCCCGAAACTTCAAACCGCCGTTCACCCAATTTGCGATAGCGCAGCGGATCAGAAAGCGAGAGCGAGTGCCCTGCCCCTGATCGTTCATCATCTGGCGCCACCACCCACACATCAGTGCTGATGCTGGCGGCGATTGTTTCCAGTGCTGCCAAGCCTGGCCCATGAATACCATCATCATTGGTTACGAGAATGCGCATGGTTTAAGGCCTCTTGATCACAGTCATGCCGCCCATATAGGGCCGCAAAACCTCGGGAATTGTGACACTGCCATCGTCATTCTGATAATTTTCCAAAACTGCCACCATGGTGCGCCCCACCGCCAATGCCGAACCATTCAGTGTGTGCACATAGCGCGATTGCTTGGCATCGGCCGACTTGCAGCGCGCTTCCATGCGCCGCGCTTGAAACTCACCAAATTGCGAGCACGATGAAATCTCGCGATAGGCATTCTGCCCCGGCAACCACACTTCAATGTCGTAAGTCTTGCGGCTGCCAAAACCCATGTCGCCCGTGCACAATACAATGGTGCGGTAATGCAGGTTTAAGCGCTTCAACACTTCTTCGGCACAAGCCGTCATGCGTTCATGTTCAGTATCGGCTTGCTCAGGCGTGGTGATCGAGACCAACTCCACTTTTGAAAACTGATGTTGGCGGATCATGCCGCGCGTATCGCGCCCAGCAGCACCTGCTTCGGCGCGGAAGCAAGGTGAATAGGCCGTCATGCGGACGGGCAGTTTGGCTTCATCCAGAACTTGCTCGCGCACCAAATTTGTCAGCGAAGCTTCCGCCGTCGGGATCAGATAATGGCCGCTCGTGGTTTTGAATAAGTCCTCTTCAAATTTTGGCAATTGCCCAACACCATACATGGCCTCTTCACGCAGCATATAGGGTGCATAAGTTTCACCATAACCAAATTCATCCGTATGCAGATTAATCATGAATTGGGCCAGCGCCCGTTCCATCCGCGCCAAAGCACCTTTCAAAACCACAAACCGCGCCCCCGATAGTTTCGAGGCGATTTCAAAATCCATCAGGCCCAAGCCTTCTCCAATATCGAAATGCTGCTGCGGCTCAAAATTCAATCCGGGCTTTTGGCCCCATTTGCGAACTTCAACATTGTCATGCTCATTTTTGCCATCAGGCACAGAACTGAGCGGAATATTGGGAATAACCGCCAGCGCATCATTCAACGCCTTGGTCTGCAAACGCTCTTGTTCTTCGCCTTGGGCAATCACATCTTTCAAGCCGGCCACTTCAGCTTTCAGTTTATCAGCAAGGGCCACATCCTTCTTGCCCATTGCCATGCCAATCTCTTTCGACAAGACATTGCGACGGCTTTGCACGTCTTGCAATTTCTGCATCGTGTCGCGCTTTTGTTCATCGAGCGCCAAAAGCGAGGCAGATATCGGCGCAAGCCCACGCCGGGCCAGCCCATCATCAAAAGCCTGAGGGTTATCGCGGATCGCTTTAATGTCGTGCATGGAAAATCACCTGTTTGGAACGCCTAAAACATCCCTATAGGATGCTTGCGCGCAATCCTCAAACAGGAATTATGTGGGTGTTACATCCGTAGACGCAGAAGCCTTGGCGCGGCGCTTTTCGATGAGCCAAACAGCCCATACCGCCGCCTCATAAAGCATGGCCAACGGAACACACATGGCCAGCATGGAAAATGGATCAGGCGGAGTAATCACAGCCGCCAGTGCCGCCACTCCCACAAGCGCAAAGCGTCTGCCCTTGCTGAGCTGCGCATAAGTCACCACACCCAATTGGCCCAGAAGTGTCAGAACAACCGGCAACTGGAATGTCAGACCAAAAGCCAAAATCAATGTCATCACAAAATCGAGATAAGGTTCAATATCGGGCATAATGGTAATGCCGGCATCAGCGCCAACCGCGAAGAAAAACCTGATGGCAAACGGCAGCAGCATGAAATAAACCAGCGCCGCGCCTAAAAGAAAGCAAACAGGCGTGGCCAACAAATAGGGTGCCAAAACTGCGCGCTCATGCTTGTAAAGCCCCGGCGCCACAAAGCGATAGATCTGCGTTGCAATCAGCGGAAATGCCAAAAACAAGCCGCCAAACATAGCGATTTTCAATTTCACAAAAAACACGCCAAGCAGCTTGATTGAGATCAGGGTAATATCTTTGCCCGTGCCCCAATAAAATGGCTTGATCAAAATATGCAGGATCTCGGTTGAAAAATAGAAACACCCAATCAGTGCCACCATAAACCCGGCTACCGACCAAATCATCCGCGAGCGCAGCTCATTAAGATGATCCATCAGCGGGGCTTCGCTGGCGTCAATGTCTTCTTTGGTCATGCCGTGGTTGCCACTTCAACACGCTTGCCAGCCACAATCGTTTCACCTGAAGCAGAAGGCCCGAACAGCTTTTCAAAGTCACTGGTTCGTGGGCTGAATGACGGTGTCGATTGCCCAACCTGCATAGCGGGTGCCGCAACGGCTGTATCGATGTTGGATTTCAGGCCCTGTAAATTGGCTTTGAGATCAGCCACGCCTGCATCTTTCATTGCCAGATCAACATGACCTTGAAACTCGCGTGACATAGAGCGCACTTTGGCCATGAATTGCCCAAACCGACGCAGCACAACGGGCATGTCGTTCTTGCCGATCACCATAAAGGCAATCAGGCCCAAAACCAGCATATGGGTGTAACTCAACCCAAAATCAAACATGAACCAAAAACCCTGCCGAACGCGCCATTAAACGAAATGCCGCTCTTAGCTTTTCACTTTTTCGGCGGCTTGCTTTGCGGCATCAGCCGCTTGCTGTTCCAGCGATTTCACGCTGGCAGATGCATCAGCTGGATCATCAGCGAGGCCTTTCTTAAAGCTTTTGATCCCTTTGGCCACATCGCCCATCAGGTCAGAAACCTTGCCCTTGCCGCCAAACAGCACCATGACAACAACAAGCACCAGAACCCAATGATACCACGAAAACGAACCCATTTTAAAAACTCCTCAGAAGTCTAACCAAGCGAAACCTAGTATCCGAACCACGACATCAGTATTGCAGAAAGCATGTGCCATCGCAACCAAGCTCCAGAAGATGAATTGGCTATTGTTGGGGCATTTGTAAAGGTCAAATTGACGGGAAAGAAATCAGGCAGCGGCTTGCACAACCCGGTTGCGGCCTTCGCGTTTTGCAGCATAAAGCGCTGAATCCGCACGTTTCAACAGCTTGTCGAGGGTATCTTCTGCATTGGCCAATGTCGCAACGCCAATTGAAACGGTCACTGGAATGCCTTGAACAGGCCCCGCGGCAAAGGATTTTGAAGCAATGGACTTGCGCAAGCGCTCTGCAATCACATGAGCGGCAGGCATGTTTGTCGACGGCAGAACCAGAATGAATTCTTCACCGCCGGTTCGGCAACACAGATCAATGCTGCGGGTGTTTTCACGAATCCGAGCACCCAATTCCTGCAAAACCTTATCACCAGCATCGTGCCCATATGTGTCATTGATAGGTTTAAAGAAATCGACATCGAGCGCTAATACCGCCAATGATTTGCCACGGTTGGCAAAATGTTCAATCAAGCTGCTGAGATGCGTTTCCAGGTAGCGGCGATTATAGAGCCCAGTCAATGAATCTGTCACAGCGAGTTCGATTGAAGCCTTCACACTGGAACGCAACTGTTCGGTATAGCGCCATCGCTTAATCTGTGTGTTGACCCTTGCCAACAGCTCCTGTCGATCAACCGGACGCAGCAGATAGTCGTTTACACCCATATCCAGTGCACGCAACAATCGCGTTTGGTCATCTGGCTCGACGAGAATGAGGATCGGTGTTTGCCTGGTTGTTTCAAAAGAACGAAGTTGTGAGCAAAGTCGCAAACCATCAAACTTTTCTAGTTCAAGACTGACGATGATAAGTTCAAATGGGGTGCCGGCCGTTGCAGCGGCTTCCACTGCTGAGTTCGGATCAACAGCACTCGTAATATCATGATGGCCTGCCAATGCTGTTTTGATGCGTTCAACCGAGGTTTCACGGGTATCAACCAACAAAATTCGACCTTCTCGTACAATATTTTGCTGCTCGGCTTTCAACATTGTGTGAATGCTATCACCGGTTTGAGCACGAATACGAAGCTCGTCAGTTAGCATTTTAAGGCGAACCAGACTTTTGATCCGGCAGAATAGCGCAATATCATTGACTGGTTTGGTCAAAAAATCATCAGCACCAGCATTCAAGCCTCGTACACGGTCTTCAGGTTGATCAAGTGCCGTTACCATCACAACGGGAATATGCTGGGTGGCTGGATTGGCTTTGATCCGCTTGCAAACTTCAATGCCATCAAGCCCTGGCATCATCACATCGAGCAGAACAATATCGGGCTTGCTGCGCGACACTGCTTCAAGCGCATCAAGGCCATTCATTGCCGTAATAACTTCGAAATATTCAGCCGTCAGCTTGGCTTCCAGAAGCCGCACATTTGCCAGAATATCATCGACGACAAGAATTCGTGCAGTCATTTTGGTTGCTTCAAAAACTTATCAATGGTCTGGAGAAAGCTCACGACCGAGATGGGCTTCGAGATATAAGCCTCGCAGCCCCCTTCCCTGATTTTCTGTTCATCGCCCTTCATGGCAAAAGCCGTAACCGCGATTACAGGAATACGCTTGAGATCCGGATCTTCCTTCAACCATTTTGTCACTTCAATGCCTGAAACTTCCGGCAACTGAATATCCATCAAAATGAGATCCGGCATGTGTTTGCGGGCAATTTCAAGTGCCGAAAGGCCATCACGTGTTTGCACCACTTTATAGCCATGAGCTTCCAGCAGATCATTGAACAGTTTCATGTTCAACTCGTTGTCTTCCACCACAAGAACTGTTTTCTGCATCGTTGCTCCCATCATAGGCTGTGGCTCGCTCGTGACATGATCTTGAAAACCCAAATCCATTCGCAAACCTGCTCCCCTTGATTAGCCGGAACCGATTGCATTTGAACCGATCTTTCTATTAAGCCAGAGTTCCTTTTTGCCCATGCAACGTAACTAACTCCTTAAACCAATAAGTTTCACCCTGAATTCTGGTTAACAAGTTGACCCAATGCGATTGAAAAATACTTTGCAAAACAAGTTAGAAGGCAGCACTATTGCCTTGCAGTTAATAGCTTTTTTGGCCTCGGATGAAGAACGGCTGGAGCGCTTTTCAGCTCTCAGTGGCTTGGGCCTAAATGACTTAAAAGCCGGTGCTCAAAACCCGGTTTTCTTAGGTTTTATGCTCGATTATGCCCTGCAGGACGAGTCTCTGATTCTGGCATTTTCTGAAAGCCAACAAATTTCGCCGCAATCATTGGCCACAGCACGTCGACAACTTCCCGGAGCAAATGATGATTTCTGAACCAACCCAGCAACAACTGGCTGAACTGAAGATAGCGGCCTCCAAGCCCTTGGTGATCTGCGACGTTGACGAAGTGGTAGTGCATTTCATCAGAGATTTCGAAGTCTTTATCGGCAAACAAGGGCTTAATATGCGACCGGGCGATCCGTCTGAACCATATCAGGTTTTTCATGCGGCAAGCGATAAACGGATGACAAAGGCCAGTGTCTTTGAACTCGTCAATGATTACTTCATCAGCCAGACGCGCCAGATGAAACCCATTGCAGGTGCAGTTGAAGGACTCAAGGCGCTTGGTCGAAATGCAACCGTGGTAATGTTGACGAACTTGCCACATTTTGCAGGCGACGACCGCCGCGCAAATTTGGCAAGTTTGGGGCTGGATTATCCAGTGATCACAAATTCAGGCCCAAAGGGCCCTGCCATTTCCGAAATCGCATCTCGGACCAAAGCACCGGTGGTTTTCATCGACGACAGTCAGAACTTCATTCAATCAGCCTATGATCATGCATCACACGTACATCTCGTACATTTTTTACACGATGAGCGATTTGCCAAATTCGTTCCGCATCTCGATTTTGTTTCACTGCGAAGCAACAATTGGCGCGATGTCCACGCCCACACGACAAAGCTAATCACCGACTAGCGCTTTTTTCTCGCTGGCCCTATCCTAATTCCATGGCCGATGAACCACAAAACCCAGGTTTTTGTCGTGATTGCCTGCGCGAACTTGCAGAAAAGGCAAAGCGTTGCCCTGCATGTGGCAGCCCCCGCCTGGTGAGCCACCCCGAGCTTCATAGCCTTGCCATCGCCCATATCGACTGCGACGCGTTTTATGCCGCTGTGGAGAAGCGTGATAATCCGGAATTGCGCGACAAACCGGTGATCGTCGGCGGACAAATTCGTGGCGTTGTTTCGACCGCATGTTACATCGCACGCATTCATGGTGTGAGGTCAGCGATGCCGATGTTCAAAGCCCTGAAGCTGTGTCCAGATGCTGTAGTGGTCAGGCCCAACATGGCCAAATATGCGGCCGCTGGAAAAATTGTGCGCGACATCATGTTTCAATTCACGCCACTCGTGCAACCCGTTTCCATTGATGAAGCTTTTCTGGACTTGAGCGGAACTGAAAAACTGCATGGCGCTTCGCCGGCCTTGTCACTAGCTAGGCTGGTACGGCAGATCGAAAATGAAGTCGGCATAACCGCCTCGATTGGCCTTTCCCACAACAAGTTCCTGGCCAAGCTGGCCTCAGATTTCGAAAAACCACGGGGCTTTTCCATCATTGGCAGGTCGGAAACACGCAGCGTTTTAGCTGCTAAACCCGTAGGTGCTATTTGGGGCGTTGGAAAAGCAACCCAAGCCCATTTGGCCAAGGCTGGCATCACCATGATCAGCCAGCTTCAGACGATGGAGAAAATTGATCTGATGCGCCGCTTTGGTAATATGGGAGCAAGACTCTATCACCTTTCGCGTGGCGAAGATTTGCGCGATGTGTCAACCGAGCGCGAAACCAAAAGCATCAGCGCCGAAACCACATTTAACGAAGATATTTCCGACTATGTCCTGCTCGAGCCGATCCTGTGGAATCTGTCCGAAAAAGTTTCGCGGCGCGCCAAGGCTTCAGGCATGGCCGGATACACGGTGACTCTGAAACTCAAAACTCCGGACTTTAAAGCACTCACGCGCGCTGCATCATTTGAAGTGCCGACAAATCTTGCCCATAAAATATTCGAATGGGCCAATCCGCTTCTCAAAAAAGAAACCGGCAAAAAAAGCTTCCGCCTCCTTGGCATAGGCATTTCACATTTAGTTGAGCGTGAAAAAGCCGAAGAGGAAAAATCATTGGATGCTCACGACATGGCACTCACCAAGGCTGAGATGGCGATTGACCGCATTCGAACAAAATTTGGAAACAGCGCCGTTGAGCGCGGCATCGCTTTCAGAGACCGCAAGGCCTGAACTAAAACGAATAAACCGCTTCGCCCTTTTGCCGCTCGCTGATCATTGGTGCCATCCGTTCATGAAATTCTATTGCAAATGGCTTAAACCGTTTGACCAGCGCGCTGCGCACTTGCGGCCAACTGGCATCATCACAATCAAGGCAAACTGAAAACACCACTTTGTCTTGGCCATGCGCCGAGAGTTGCATGGATATGCCATATTTCGGCACATCATACTTGTCCGCTGCGGCATGAATGTCATGCAGCACTTCATCAACCCCCATCCACTCTGTCCAATCGACAATGTGGCCGTCACGCAACTCATTCATCACCGGGTCACCCAGCGGCGTAAAATTTTTCATATATTGGTTCATGTAATTGGGATCATAAGTCGCCACCCAAATAACTTGATCCGGCAACCCATCACTGAACTGCAAATACCAATAAGATAGATGCTTAACGCCAGCGCGCTTCGTCGTCTCTTCAAGAAACTCCGTTGCTTCTTCGAATGTCAAAAAGGGCCTGCGCCCAGCGTCGGCAAGAAAATCCGCCATTTCAAATGTCCAAAATATTAGTTACCCATTTGTAAGCTTGAATACTTTATCAAGCATTAATAAGTTCCGCATTACCGCCAGAAGCAGTTGAATCTATTGAACAAACGCGCTCAACTGCAAAGCGAGTTAGAGTGTGTACACTTCCAGCTTTTGGCCCGGTTCCAGATAGGCCTTCGCCACCAAATGGCTGTGCCCCGACGACCGCGCCGATTTGGTTGCGGTTCACATAGACGTTGCCCACTTTCATCCGTAGCCGGACATTTTTTACAACAGTTTCAATGCGGCTATGCAAGCCCAGCGTGAGCCCAAAGCCCTTGGCATTGATCTGGTCACAGACCCGGTCCAAGTCGTCGCCGCCAAACCGAACCACATGCAGGATGGGGCCGAACACCTCGCGTGAAAGTGGTGCGATCGATTCAAGCTCATAAGCCGCTGGCGAAACATAGGTGCCATGCGCGCATTCTGTCGGAAGCGGCAGGTCAAAAATTGTTCGCGCCTCTCGCCCCATCAACACCTTATGTTTCTCCAGCATCGCCTTTGCGTCGTCATCAATCACCGGGCCAATATCGGTTGAATATTGCAAAGGATCGCCAAGCTTCAGGCCTTCCATTGCCCCTTTCAACATTTTGATAACTTTATCGGCGATATCGTCCTGAACAAACAATATCCGCGCCGCTGAACACCGTTGTCCGGCACTATCAAAGGCTGATGCTACCACATCGCGCACCGCTTGTTCCGGCAAGGCCGATGAATCGACAATCATCGCATTCATGCCACCTGTTTCAGCTATGAATGTTGGAATGCCACCATCTCTCATCGCCAATGCCCGATTGATCAAACGCGCGGTGTCGTTCGATCCCGTGAATGCAACGCCCGCCAACGCCGGATGATTGAGAATGACCTTGCCAATCCTCGCGCCATCGCCCGGAACAAAATGTAACACACCTGCCGGAACCCCAGCCTGATGCAAAAGCTTTATCGCCTCATGGGCCACGAGAGGTGTTTGCTCGGCAGGCTTGGCAACAACAGCATTACCAGCAGCCAGCGCCGCCGCAACTTGGCCTGTAAAAATTGCCAAAGGAAAATTCCACGGCGAAATGCAGGCAAACACGCCGCGCCCATGCAGCGACATCTCATTCACCTCACCCGTTGGCCCGGGCAACCGCACCGGATTTGAAAACTGCGCCCGCGCTTGGGCAGCATAAAACCGTAAAAAGTCGACGGCCTCGCGTAAATCACCCAAAGCATTGTCCAACGTCTTGCCCGCTTCACGCACCAACAAGGCCATCAACGCATCGCGGTGGCTTTCAAACAAATCCGCAGCTTTTTCTAAAATCTTGGCCCGGGCCGCGCCACCTTGCAAATCCCAATCATGCTGGTTCCTCGAGGCAATCGCCATGGCCTGCCCGACCGCTGCTTCACTTGCGTCCCAGACCTGCCCCACCTGAACATTGCGAGAATGCGGTGACGAAATCATGCGGATTGGGCCATCCTGATTGGCCTTTCCATCAATAATCGCTGAAGCCGAATATGGTTTTGCTAAAGCCGCATGAACCCCTAACATCACAGCGGCACGATCACTGCCGCGCCATAATGGCAAGCCAGCGGAATTAACCCGTCCATCAAACAAAGCCCCAGGCTTGCGAATGTGTGGATGGGGAACTTCCGTCAACGCCAAAACCTGTTCAACTGGATTAGCAACGATGTCACTAAGCGGTGCAGCATCATCAGCCAATCGGTTGACGAATGATGTGTTCGCACCATTCTCAAGCAACCGGCGCACCAGATAGGCCAGTAAATCCTGATGGGTGCCAACGGGCGCATAAATCCGGCACGGTTGTTTGGCAATAATCTGATCATAAAGCGCTTGCCCCATGCCATGCAGGCGTTGAAACTCAAAGCGATGATCATCACCCGCCATCACGGTAACAGCAGCCACCGTCTGCGCATTATGCGTGGCAAATTGTGGATAGAACGCATCGCGCCGTGAAAGCATGAACCGCGCACAAGCGAGATAGCTCACATCTGTACAGACTTTGCGCGTGAAAACCGGAAAATCCTGCAAGCCTGCTTCTTGTGCGCGCTTGATTTCCGTATCCCAATAAGCACCCTTCACAAGGCGAACCGGAATAATCCGCGACGTTGATGAAGCAAGCTGCGCCAACCATTCCAAAACCGGTAAAGCACGCTTGCCATAGGCTTGCACAGCAAGGCCCAAACCGTTCCATCCAGCAAGGCGCTCATCACCAGCTAGCCGCTCAAACAAGGCGAGCGAAAGGTCCAACCGCGCCACCTCCTCCGCATCCAAAGTCAGCCCCACATTGAGTGATTTGGCTTGAAGCGCCAATTGCATCACAGCATCAAATAAATAGGCCAGCGCAGCTTCGTGATGCTTTTCTTCATAGCGCGGATGAAGCGCTGAAAGCTTGACCGAAAGTGACGGGTTGGCAAACACATCTTTCCCACCATCCAACACGCCCAACGCTGACTGGTAAGCTTTGAAATAATGCGCAGCATCAGCCATGGTCATGGCGCTCTCGCCCAACATGTCATAGCTATAGCGATAGCCCTTGGCCTCTTCCGCACGCGCCAGGCCTTGCGCTTCTTTCATATTCTGCCCGAGCACGAATTGCCGGCCCATAATGCGCATTGCCTGCTTGATGGCATTGCGCAAGATCGGCTCACCAGATCGGCGCACCAAACGTTTCAAAAATCCGATGCCATCGGTGCTCACATCTTGCCCCATGGTGATGATTTTGCCGGTAAGCATGAGGCCCCAGGCCGAAGCATTCACAAACATTGATTCAGATTGGCCCAGATGCGATTCCCAATCACCCCCACCAATTTTATCCGCAATCAACCGATCTGCCGTTGCCGCATCGGGAATGCGCAGTAGCGCTTCGGCCAAGCACATCAACACCACGCCTTCTTGAGATGAAAGCGAATATTCCTGCATGAAGGCATCAATGCTGCCCTGCGCCTTGCGGTTCGCCCGCACCGACTGCACCAAATCTGATGCCAAGGCCAAAACCTTTTTGTCGTCAGCAGCAGAAAGCGTCGCCTTCGCCGCAAGACTGCGAATGAGCGAGGTTTCATCTAAGAAAAGATGGGAATCAATATCATTACGATCCAACATGGGCGGCATTCTAAACTCCTCAGAGAAGAACTCAAAATAACAGAAAATGAAAATTGTTTTCCGCTTTGTTTTTGTATAATAATAGTGATACCCACTGCTTGGATGCCAATCATTAGGGTTTTACAATGAAAAATGAAATATCAGTGGTGGATGTAGATAAAGTCGATTTGCAGCTGCTTTCTCATTTGCAAAATGATGGCCGCACCTCGATTGTCGAGCTTTCAAAGCGTGTCAATCTCTCGCCAACGCCCTGCACACAGCGCATCAAGCGGCTGGAACAATCGGGCGTCATCACCGGCTATCATGCCCGCATTTCACCAGCCGCCTTGGGCCAAGCCTTAATGGTGTTTGTCACCGTAAAACTGCGCGTCACTGATGAAGCCACTTTGGAAAAATTCAACGCCGCAGTAAAACCTGTAAAACAGATTCTTGAATGCCATATGGTGGGCGGTGGTTTTGATTATCTTTTGAAGATAAGGGTGCGCGACATGGGCGAATATCGAGAAATTCTGGGCGGCGTTATTGGCACTTTGCCGATGGTCGAGGGCACCCATTCTTATTTTGTCATGGAAGAAGTGAAAGAAAGCCCCCTGCTCGCCATTAACATCACAAAGGCCAAATCGACATGACGCTCAAGATTGTCCGCAATATCATATCTTTGCGGCGCGAAACGGCGCGTTGGAAAGTCGAAGGCCTAATCTATGCCATCGTGCCAACCATGGGCGCGCTTCATGATGGCCATATGGATTTGGTGCGCGAAGGTTTTAAGCGGGCTGATCGTGTGCTGGTTTCGATTTTCGTAAACCCCAAGCAATTTGGCGTGAAAGAAGACTTAAGTCGCTATCCTCGTGATGAGGAAGGTGACGTTGAAAGACTAAACGCCGAAGGCGTGTCGTTGATTTTTGCGCCAACACCAGACAGCATCTACCCGCAAGGATTTTCAACCAGCGTGCATGTTGAAGGTCCAGCGAAAGCCGGCCTTGAAGATAAATATCGCCCACATTTTTTTGATGGCGTTACAACAATAGTTTCGAAACTTTTCATCCAATCAGGTGCCAACTATGCAATGTTTGGCGAGAAAGATTATCAACAATTGATGGTGGTCACGCGCATGGCCAAAGACTTGGACATTCCCATCGAAGTTGTCGGCGTTGAAACAAAACGCGAAGAAGATGGTTTGGCCATGTCGTCGCGCAATCGCTATTTATCAAAAATTGAACGCGGCCATGCAACCGCAATCCACAAAAATTTGCAGCAGGCCGCAGAAAAAATTCGTGGCGGCGTCAACCAGCAAACCGCAACACGGGCGGCTTCACGCTCACTCACCACGCTCGGTTTCAAGGTCGATTACGTCACCGCTCGCAACGCCGAAACGCTGGCGGTGCCGGAAAGCCCGAATGAGCCCTTGCGTCTTCTTGCCGCCGCTTGGCTCGGTAAAACAAGATTGATCGATAACATCGCCGTTTAGATCAAGCCCAGTTCAACCAATTCGCGCCGCATCGTGTCAGACATATCGCTGGCCTTTTCGCCGCGCGGCAAATCCGGCGGTGAATCCTCAGCTTTCAAATAGCGCCAGCCTTGGAATGCCCGCCGAGGTGCTGGCCGCACTTCTATAATCTGCGGCTTAAACAAAATCCGGCAGCGCTTTATGCCATCAGCCCCCACAACCTCTTGCAAATCCGCGATTGGCTGGCGACACAAAATCAACCCCCTGATCACCCAATAGAGTGAACCACCAGCTAGAATCTCATCCTTCCTGCGTGGAAACATCCGTGTGACATGATCACACTCTTCATTGCTTTGCCTGGCAATCTTAACCCAGCTGCTCATCTCCTCAATTTCGGAAACGCCAACACAGAGTTTGATTAGATTTAAAGCCATGGCATAGTGTTACCTTCGAAACTGAACCGGCACCATAAGCCCTATAGGCCGACAGGTGAACCAGCCCATTTCAGTTTCCCCAACTTTTGAAAGGATTATCACCATGTCCACAGTCGCCAAAGTCATCGAACTCACCGCTTCATCAACAAAAGGCATTGAAGATGCAGTTGAAACCGGCATTCGCCGCGCCGATTCAACCCTCGACAATATCGAGAGCGCTTGGGTTCAGGACATTAAATGCGTGGTCAAAAATGGCAAAGTGGCCGAATGGCGCGTCAATATGAAGATAACTTTCCTGTTAAAATAGCTCGCCCTTCACGCGCAATTGAACGCATCTGCCCGAACTTGATTGGTCTTCAATAAGGCCGCACATCATAAGAGTGCTGTGCAAAGTTCAAGATTGATCAAACCCTATCGGCGAGGAGAGATTCTGTTTCTTCCAATCACTGGTTATTTGGCCGGTGAATTCCCAGTTCTATATGCTTATCTCGGCGATATTGCTTTTGACAAATTGACCAGAGACTATGTCCAGGCAAACCCGACAAAGCGCGAAAACACCAGATATCTCAGCGAAAATTTGCCGCTCTATCTGCAAAGCTACATGCCCAACCAACACAGCCCAGAAATCTATGAGTTGGCCAGTTTCGAGGCCGCATTGAATAAAGCCTTCACGGCACCCGATGACGCATTTTTAAAACTGGCAGATTTTGATCGTGCTACTTCCACCGATCTTTCACGCACCAAAATCAGTTTTGTTGCGTCGGCCCAATTACTGTCAGTCCAGCAAAATACCACAAGCATATGGGCCGCACTGAAATGTGGAGAACGCCCACCAAAACCTCACAGCCTTGATCAGTCGCAGCAAGTACTAATCTGGCGGCAACGTGACGCGCCAAGATTTCGTTTGCTGGGTGAAGAAGAGGCCATGCTTTTTGCGCTCCTCATGAAAAAAGCGAGCATCAGCCCTGCATTCAAAAAAATGCACCACTCATTGGAAAAACAACAGGCGATGGCGCGCCTGATAAACTATGCTCGCGGTTGGGTTGATGCTGAGCTTGTCTTGCAAGCCAATGATGGTTTGCTGAAATAGTTCAGATAATGATCTACGTTGGTATTCTAACGATCAGCCTTCAGTCTTGCTAATGAAGCAAGCCACCCCTTTGGCCTTCAAGGCGCTGCATTCAGATTTGGCACCATTCTGGTCATCAAAACCTGCCAACCTCACGCGGTAGAAAATGCCCTTCGTGCCAAGATCAGCTTTGACCACAACCGGGGATTTATCGGCAAGCGCTTTGAAACGCTTCTGCATGTTTTTCCAAGTTGTCCACGCCGCATCTTCACTGGCAGCAGAGGCAATTTGAACCCCCCAGCCTGGCGCTGCTACAGCAGTCGGGGTCGCTGGCTTTGGCACATCAGTGATGCTTGCCGTTTCAGCAGGATCTGTCGCTGGCTCTTCGACTGCAACATCTTTTTTGACAGTCGCATTTTTACGCGTCGTACTTTTGGGGATCGCCGGAACGTCATCCAATGCAACGATCTTTTCCATTGCTACAGGTTTCTTGGCCTCTGCTGGTTCGGCAACTGCCACGGTCTCATCACTAACAGGCACGCGGTCGGTATAAAGTTTTGGTGTTTTCTTGAAAACCGGGGCATCTGTTTGAGCAACTTCTGCGTCTGTTTCAGCGGTGGCCACATTTGTCAAATTGGCCGGTGGTTCCACACCCTGTGGCAAATCCGGCTTATGAACAATAGTCGAACCACCTACCGCAACCACAGAACTCGTTAGAACCGGATCAGCAGCAACAGCAGTGTCCGAACCTGTTGAACCAGCGTCACTTATTTGTTGGCTGCCCAAGTTCGATAATTTATCTTGCGCAGGTTGAAACTTGGCATCGGCCAAAACGGCAGAATTCAACATCTGCCGCATATCATTCGGGCGCTTGAGTAATTCATAGGTCTGCGCTTCACCGAAATAGACGCGCGCAGGCTCCGGGTGTCCGAACTTCAATGCACGCTCATAATCCGAAAGCGCAAAGAGATATTGGCCACTTTCACGAAGTGCATTGGCACGGCCATAAAAGGCATGTGCGAAGGATGGGTTCAACATCAAAGCGCTGGTAAAGTCTTCAATAGCAAGGGGGCCATTGCCCTGTTTTTGCTGCGACAAACCACGGTTATAAAGGGCGGTGGCGCGCAGCTCAGACGACATCGCGTCAAGGTTTAATGCGGCGCTATAGTCATCAACCGCTTTGGCATTATCACCCTGTTGTTGATAGGCCAAAGCCCGGTTCAGCAACGCATTGGCCAGAACCTCAGGTTCTAACCCACGTGAATCGATGGCAAAGGAATAAAGGCCAATGGCCTTGGCGTTATCGCCGCTGGCCAAAGCTTGATAGGCCTGGGCGGTGACAGGATTTGTGGTGGCGAGTGCTGAGCCGAAATTTGCGCCTAACGCTACAAGATATACGGAACTAACAAACGCTAATGCTACGCGACGAACTTTCATGTTGTCGATCATGAAGCGTTAGGGTTAAAACTCCGTTGCTAAAAAAGGGCATTTATACCTAACAAATGGTTAAGGCCAAAGGGCCTCAGCTTTCGCGCATGGCGTGGGAGAATTGATCCATCAATGGCTTCACCAAATAGGAAAATGGCGAGCGGGATTCCGTTTGAATAAAGGCCTCGGCTGACATTCCAGGTTTCAGTTTGTTATCCCCAAGCTTCTCAAGCTCTTTGGCAGATATGGTCAATCGGATCGCATAATAAGGTGGAGACTGGGCATCGGCGCGTGTTGTATCGGCAGCCACCTGGCTGACTTCTGCGGCTATTTCCGGTGTCACACGCGCATTAAAGGCGTTAAAACGAATATGGGCAGGCTGGCCAACATGAACATGGCTGATATCATTGGGCGCCACTTGTGCCAGCAAAACCAGATCATCGCCCTGCGGCACGATCATCATTAAAGTTTCGCCAGGTGCCACCACACCGCCTTCCGTGTGAATATTGAGTTGATAGATCGTGCCGGTGATGGGCGCTTTGATAGACATATGAGCTAAACGAGATTCCGACGCGATGCGCCGTCCTTCCAGTTCTGAAATCTTCGAATCCGCATCTCGCAGTTCCGTCAATGCCTGATTGCGCAACTCTTCATCAACTTGAATCATCTGCAATTTGGTTTCGCCAATCTTGGCTTCAGCGCCGCTTTTGCTGGCTTGCAATTGGCCCTGTTCACCATCAATGCGGGCCGTTTCACGGTCCATCGACATCACGCGACTGGCTGGAACCAGACCTTGAGCCTGCAACTTCCGCAAACCATCAGTCTCCTCTTTGATCAAATCCAATTGCCTCTTTCCAGAGCTCATCTGCGATTCAATTCCACCAATCTGGTCAGTCAATTGGCCGATTTGTTCCTTCAACTGATTCTTCTTGCTGGTTACAGTCTCTTCAATTGAGGTGAGCAGTCGCTTTTGCCCGGCAATGATTTCGGCGATTCCGGGTTCGGCACTTCTTGATTTTATTGTCTCTGATAAGGCCAGTTCGGTTGCACCGTCGCGCTGGGCTTCAAGGCGCGATTTCTTGACCAGAAATTCCGCCAATTGACCATCAACAATGCTCAGTTCAGCCCTGGTTTCGGTCGGATCTAGCAGCACAAGATCTTGGCCTGCCTGCACAAGTTCCCCATCCTTCACCAAAATGCGTGAGATGTTTCCGCCTTCACGGTGCTGCACTTTTTTGGAATAACTTTCGGCCGTAATCGTTGCAGGCGCTATGACAGCGCCGTTCAATTCTGCCAAGCCAGTCCATGCCCCAAAAACCGCCAAAATGGCCGCCAAACTTAGAAAGCCAAAAAACTGGGTGCGACGCAGAGATTGATCGGTGTTGATCGATTTCATGGATGTCAATTCCGCTTGTTGGGTGGCGTATTTTGCGAGATCGTAAGCTGAGGAGAACCACCTTGCAGCTGTGGTTTTTGTCCCCCATTGGGTGAAATTTGTGGTGGAACAGCTTGATTGCCCGACACTTTTTTCATAATTTCATCCCGCGTCCCGATTGCAGCCATCTGCCCGTTGGTCAAAACGAGAAGGCCGTCCATGGCCTGAAGTGCGCTGGGCCGATGCGCCACCACAACAACAGCCGCACCGCGCTTCATGCTTGAACGTATGGCGCGGTCTAAGGCAACCTCACCATCAGCATCAAGGTTTGAGTTCGGCTCATCCATCACAAACAAAACCGGATCACCAAACAAAGCCCGCGCCAAAGCCACGCGTTGCCTTTGGCCCGCTGAAAGCCTGCTGCCCCCCTCATTCAAGGGGGTGTCATATCCACCCGGAAGACGCATGATAAAATCGTGAATATTGGCCAGTTGGGCAGCTTCAACAATTTTGGCAGGATCGGGATTGTCTGAAAACCGCGAAATATTTTGCGCAACTGTTCCGTCAAATATTTGAATGTCTTGCGGCAGATAGCCGATGAGTTGCCCGCGTTCGTCATCGTCGCGCTGTTCAGGCGTTGCACCGTCCAACCGAACTGAACCACGCGCCGGCAGGATCAATCCCACGATGGCACGGGCCAAAGTTGATTTTCCAGCACCCGTCGGCCCGATGATCCCTAAGCCCTGCCCCGGTGAAACTTTAAAACTAATGCCTTGCAGTGTTGGCTTATCAGAGCCTTGCAACATGACGACGAGATTATCGACTTCCAAAAGCCCTTGAGGCGCAGGCAACTTCATGCGCGATAAATCAGGTGGCACCGCATCAAGAACCTTGTTCAGCCGCTCATAGGCCTTTCTAAAACTTAAAAATTGCTGCCAATTGCCAACCGCCTGTTCAACCGGAGCAAGCGCCCGGCCCATGATGATGGATGAGGCAATAATCGAACCGCCAGAAATCTCGTGTTTAATGGCAAGATAGGCACCTGTGGCCAGCATGCCAGATTGAACGACCATCCGGAATACTTTACTGAACATACTGTATTTGGCACCCGCATCATTGGCCCTTGTTTGAAAGTCCAAGGCCTCGTGCTGCACATTGGCCCATTGCTTACGAATGGCCCCTTTCATGCCTAATGAATGCAAAGCCTCAGCATTACGCCTTGCTTCCTCCGTCATAACGTTGACTTTGCTCATGGCCTGATTAGCTTGCGCCATGGGTCCGCGTGTGGCTCTTTCGGTCAGAACGGCCAACACAAAAATGATCGCTGCCGAAATAAGTGCAACAACGCCCAACACCCAATGCAGCAAAAAACAAAACAGCAAGAATATTGGAACAAAAGGCATGTCCATAAAGGCCAAAGGCCCCTGACCACCTAAAAATTGGCGAATCGTGCCTAAGTCTTGAACCGGTTGCCCGCCCGAATTGCCTAAGCGGCGCAATGCCAACATCGCCACCGCATCAAAAACCCGGTTTCGCAAACGCTCTTCGATCCGTCGGCCAATCCGCACCAAAATGCGGGTACGGACAAAATCCAGCACGCCATAATAGGCATACAGGATGAACACGATCAGCGCCAAGGCGATCAGTGTCGGCACACTGCTTGAAGGAATAACCCGGTCATAAATTTGCAACATGAAAAGCGAACCGGTCAACATCAAAACATTGACAATCCAGCTAAAAAACAGCACCGAACCAAAAGCCCCACGGCTGGCTTTCAAAACAGCCAGGATCTCGCCCCTTGGTTTTTGCTGCTGTTGCATCGACATCAATTCAAGCCCTGTTTTGATCTGGTTGCCTTAAATATCCCACGCTAACTTATAACCGCAAACTGAGTATAGACCGAGTTAATAATAAACCAGTTCGCCAATATTGGCCTTGTTTAAAGTCTGGTGATGTCGTCTGGAGTTGAAACAGCGGCGCAAGGAGGTTGACAATCAGGGGCCCAGCCTGTCAAAACAGCTTTGTTCGGTGCCCCGAAGCAAACGTCGAAGGGCCTAACAGGGAATACGGTGAGGACGACCCAAAAGGGGCCAATACCGTGACTGCCCCCGCAACTGTGAGCGGCGAGGTTTGAAAAATATCAGCCACTGGGAAACTGGGAAGGCGTTTTTTAAACCGACGACCCGCAAGTCAGGAGACCTGCCGAACAAATGGGCGTATCCGCCTGCAACAAGGTCTCACGGAGGGTGTTATGACCACATCAGTATTGAACGGCTCAATCTCAGTTTCGCAGCGCATCACAGCAGGAATCGTTTGCCTGTTTATCGGCGCCTTCATGGTGTTTACGGTAGGCCTGTCGCATATTTCAGTTGCGCATAACGCAGCCCACAACACCCGCCATTCTCTTGGCTTTCCCTGCCACTAACTGGGATTAAAAATCATGATCGGAAAGCTTGTGCTTGCGGCACTTATCGCAGGAATGGCGGCTGGCTTGATACTGGCAGGCATTCAACACGTAAAATTATCACCTCTCATTCTTCAAGCTGAGGTCTATGAAAAGGCCGCGGAAGCCAACACTGCAAGGACGGCAGCTGAACCAGCAGCAAAATGCGCGGAAAATATGCCGGGCATGGCCATGTGCAATGGCGACCAAAAGCAATGGGAACCCGCCGACGGCATTGAACGCACACTCTATACGTCTGCTGCTTCAATGCTGGCCGGCGCAGGCTTCGCATTGATGCTGACCGGAATTTCATTGCTCATTGGCGTTCCGATTACGCCGCGCAATGGTTTGATCTGGGGGCTGTGTGGTTTCTTGGCCGTGACAATAGCACCCGGTGCTGGCCTGCCACCAGAAGTGCCGGGCATGCCCATTGCCGATCTTCTTTCGCGGCAAATTTGGTGGGTCGGAACCATTGCCGCAACCAGCCTTGGGCTTTATTTCATTGCCATGAAGCGCGAGTTCGTGTGGATCGCTCTGGCGATTGTTCTGATCGCGGCACCGCATATTATTGGCGCACCACAACCACCGACCCTTGAAACCAATGTGCCCGCAGGCCTTGCCGCGGGTTTTGCGTCTAGCACAGTTGCAGCCGCAGCGGTTTTCTGGTGCGCAATAGGTGCCTTTCTGGGCTTGGCTTTCCAGCGCTACTCAAAACAGGTTTACGCCACATGACCACGAAAGTTCCCGCAACAGTCATTACTGGCTTTCTCGGAGCCGGTAAAACCACACTCATCCGCAACCTCCTGCTGAACGCCAATGGCCGTCGCATTGCCTTGATCATCAATGAGTTTGGCGATGTCGGTGTTGATGGGGAAATCCTCAAAGGCTGTGGCCAAGAGGCTTGCAAGGAAGACGACATGATCGAACTGGCGAATGGTTGCATCTGTTGCACCGTGGCTGATGACTTTGTGCCCACCATGAACAAGTTGCTGAACCGCACCACACCGCTTGATCACATCATCATCGAAACCTCTGGCCTCGCCCTGCCCCAACCTTTGGTGCGGGCCTTCAACTGGCCCGACATAAAATCGCGCGTCACGGTTGATGGTGTGATCACCGTAGTTGATGCCAAGGCCTTGAGCGAAGGCCGCTTTGCCGATGATGAGGAAGCGATTGCCGCGCAGCGCGCCGCCGATCCCAATGTCGATCACGAAAACCCCATTCAGGAATTGTTCAACGATCAATTGAACAGCGCCGATATGGTCATCCTCAACAAAGCCGACTTGCTGTCCGATGATGAACTCATGAGTGTGAGCGATGATCTCAGATCACAACTCCGCATTGGCGCAAACTTGGTGCCCACCACGCAAGGCATGCTCGATATCGCGATCCTGCTCGGCCAAAAGGCCAATGCAGAAGATGATATGCACAACCGCCTTTCCACCCATGAACAGGAGGGCGAAACCCAGCATGATCATGATGATTTCGTCACTTTCATTGTGGAACTCAATGGCGAGCAAAACAAGGAAACACTGCTCAAGCGCATCGCCGACACCATCGCCACCAATGACATTCTCCGTGTCAAAGGCTTTGCTTCAGTTGCAGGTTCCAATGCCCGCCTCCTCATCCAAGCCGTGGGGCCACGCCTCAATTCATATTTCGACCGGCCGTGGAATGCAGGCGAGGTTAAGCGCACCCAACTTGTGGTGATCGGCGAAAAGGCGATGGATCAAGTGGCGATAGCTAAGACGTTGGTGGGGTAGTGTCTCTATTTCTACTTTATATTTCGTCACCCCAGCGAAGGCTGGGGTCCAGCTTTGCTGTAAGCGAGCACTTTAAAGAAAGCTGGATTCCCGCCTTCGCGGGAATGACGGGTTTGGAGTGGATATTTCCGAACGACTTGAATCAGTGCCAATTTGGCGTAAACAACTAATGCACCTTCTCGCTACCACATCAGGCGTAATCGATGGCGCGGCTGAAGCCATTGATCTCAAGCAATCGCCCGCTGATGTCATCATCCTCACGGCGGCAGATAGTGAACTTGCCAATCTCGCCCGGGCTGTTGACGCATTGGGCATTGAAGCCCCTTCAACACGCCTCGCCAACATCATGGCCCTGCAACATAATTTTGCAGTTGATCTCTATGCGGAAAAAACTTGCGGCGCAGCCAAACTCATCATCATCCGCTTGCTGGGTGGCGCATCCTATTGGCCATATGGCGTAGATGTTATCGAAGCCCTGGCCCGCGAGCAAAACATCAAACTTGCTATTATTCCCGGCGGCAATGATCCAGATCCTGCGCTCACCGCCCGCTCCACCATCAACCCCGCAGATTGCGAACGCCTGCGCCAATATTTCGTCTGCGGCGGTCATGACAATGCGCAAAATATTTTGCATTTCGCAAACCATCTCCTGCACGGCATTCCACCGCCTACCGCCGCCGAGCCTTTACCCACCACTGAATTTTACTATGGCGCGCCAGATGCCAGGATCGCCATCATCTTTTATCGCTCGGTTATTGAAGGCGGGCAGACGGCACCGATTGATGCATTGATCGCAGCGCTTGAAAAGCAAACCATCAGCGTGGCCGCAATTTTCGTGGCCAGCCTGAAAGATAAAACCAGCGCGGCTTTCATCCGTGAAAACCTGCGCGGCCCAAGCGTTATCATCAACGCCACGGCCTTTGCCGTGGGCGATGAAGCGGGTGATCCACTCGCCGCCTTTGATTGCCCCGTGCTGCAAGTGACCCTGGCTGGAAACTCTGAAAATGATTGGCAGGATTCGACCCGCGGTTTGAAAGCCACTGATCTGGCCATGTCGGTCGTGCTGCCCGAACTCGATGGTCGTATTTACACCAGAGCAATTTCATTCAAAGCTGATGCGATGTGGCATGAAAAAACCCAATGCCGCATCGTCACCTATCAATCTGTACAAGACCGGATCGACTATGTGGCCACACTTGCCGCGAATTGGCTGCGACTGCGCCAAACGCCAAACGCCGAAAAACCCATTGCCATCATCCTCGCCAATTATCCAGACAAGGATGGCCGCGTGGCCAATGGCGTTGGCTATGACACACCCGCCAGCACGATTGAGATTTTGAAGGCGTTGCAGTTATCAGGTTACAAAACAGGTAACTTTTCAGAATCTGGAAATCAGCTCATATCTAATCTGCTGTCATCCCGACGAAAGTCGGGATCCAGACTTTCAGCAAGCACCGAACGTGGATTTCCGGATCCCGACTTTCGTCGGGATGACTCTGTGTTGGAGCTGGACGATTATAAAAGACATTTCATCGCTCTGCCCAAATTAATCCGTACACAGATCACATCACAATGGGGTGAGCCGGATGCCGATCCGCATTTCTCCCATGGTGCATTCCATCTTGCGATCAATCTCTATGGCAATATCGCCGTGGCGATCCAGCCCGCGCGTGGTTATGGCATTGACCCCAAATCCACCTATCACGATCCAGCCCTCGTCCCACCCCACTTCTATCTGGCCACTTATTTCTGGCTGCGCCACCATTTCAAGGCCCAGGCAATCATTCATAATGGCAAGCATGGCAATCTCGAATGGTTGCCGGGCAAAGCCGTCGCCTTGTCCGAAAACTGCTATCCTGAAATCACGCTTGGCCCCACGCCACAGCTTTATCCCTTCATCGTCAATGACCCGGGCGAAGGCACCCAAGCCAAGCGCCGCACATCTGCCGTGATCATCGATCATCTGACACCGCCGCTCACCCGCGCCGAATCCTATGGCCCTCTGAAAGACTTGGAAGCACTGGTTGATGAATATTATCTGGCCAGTGGCCTTGATCAGCGCCGCATCGCAACGCTGCGCCAGCAAATATTCGATCTCACCGCTTCAACCAAACTCGACAAGGACGCAGGCCTCAGCGGCACGGATGACAGCGATCTGCAAAAACTCGACTCCTTCCTCTGCGATTTAAAAGAAGCGCAAATCCGTGACGGCCTGCATATCCTTGGGAGGTCACCTACCGGCCAACAGGAAACCGATCTGCTCGTCGCCCTCACCCGCGTGCCGCGCGGCCTTGGCGAAAATGGCGATCAATCCTTAATCCGCGCGCTGGCCCAGGATTTTGGAATGGATGGCTTTGATCCTTTAAATGCCCCCATGGCCGAAACCTACAAAGGCCCCAAGCCCGCCGAACTCCTGCAACTCATCGCCGCCCCTTGGCGTAGCAATGGTGATACGATTGAACGGTTAGAGGTGTTTGCGTCATCTCTTCTAAATTCGTCATCCCGGCGAAAGCCGGGACCCAGAACCACAAGCTCGGAGACTGTTGAAAGCCTGGATCCCGACTTTCGTCGGGATGACGGATTGGAGCTGGTTCTACAAAAAATAGAATCCTCCATCCGCCCGGCCCTCAAATCCTCCGGCCCCAACGAAATCGCCTCTCTTCTCAAAGGCCTCGCCGGAAAACGCGTGCCGCCCGGCCCATCCGGCGCACCCACCCGTGGCCGCCTTGATGTGTTGCCCACGGGCCGCAACTTCTTCTCCCTCGATAACCGCACGGTTCCAACGCCCACGGCGTGGTCATTAGGTCAGAAATCCGCCGAAGAACTCCTGAAGCGCCACTTCCAAGATACTGGTCAACATCTTAAAAACGCTGGCCTTTCAACATGGGGAACCGCCAACATGCGCACCGGCGGTGATGACATCGCCCAAGCCTTGGCCCTCATCGGCGCAAAACCAGTCTGGGATTCCTCAAGTTGGCGTGTCACCGGTTATGAAATCATCCCCCTGCCCAAACTCGCCCGCCCCCGCGTCGATGTCACCCTTCGTATCTCAGGTTTCTTCCGCGACGCCTTTCCCGCCCAGATCGAACTTCTCGACAAAGCCATCCGCGCCATTGCGGCCCTTGATGAACCGGATCAAGATAACCCCATCGCCGCCAAGTCCAAAGCCGAAGCCACCATGCTCGAAGCCTCTGGTATCATACCCGAACACGCCATTCACATGGCAGGCCACCGTATATTTGGCGCAAAGCCTGGGGCCTATGGTGCAGGCCTGCAAGCCCTGATTGATGAAAAAATCTGGGACACGAAAGCTGATCTCGCCAGCGCCTATGTCATCTGGGGCGCTTACGCCTATGGCGCAAAAGCTCAAGGCGAAAATGATGAAGCCACATTCAAGCGCCGCCTCTCTTCCCTCGAAGCCGTGATCCACAATCAAGACAACCGCGAACATGATTTGCTGGACAGCGATGACTACTATCAATTCGAAGGCGGCATGACGGCAGCCGTGGAAACGCAATCCGGCCATCGTCCACGCGTCTATCACAATGATCATTCCCGCCCCGAGCGCCCAGTGATCCGCACATTGGAAGAAGAAATTTCCCGCGTCATGCGTTCCCGCGTCGTCAACCCAAAATGGATCAACGGGGCCAAGCGCCACGGCTATAAAGGCGCCTTCGAAATTGCCGCTACGGTCGATTACATGTTCGCCTTCGCCGCCACCACAGGTGCCGTGCAAACTCACCACTTTGATTTGGCTTATGACGCCTTTATCGCCGATGATGAAACCCGAGATTTCATCGCCCAAAATAATCCCGATGCGCTCAAAGAAATCGCCGCGCGCTTTGAAGAGGCCATCGCAAGGAACCTCTGGCAACCGCGCCTCAACTCCGCTTATGATGTTTTAAAGGGTTTGCAAAAATGACCGAAGAGCTCGAAAAAGATTCCGCCCGCCACAATGAAAAAATGGCCAAGAAAAAAGCTGCGCGTGACAAGATCATGGCGGGCAAAACCATTGAGCGCGGGTTGCTGATTGTTCACACCGGCAAAGGCAAAGGCAAATCCACCGCTGCCTTCGGCATGGTGTTCCGCCATGTGGGCCACGGCATGCGTTCTGGCGTGATCCAGTTTGTCAAAGGCGCATGGGGCACGGGCGAACGCACCGTGCTCGAAAAATTCCCAGACCTCGTCACCATCAAAGCCATGGGCGAAGGCTTCACTTGGGAAACCCAAGACCGTGACCGTGACATAGCCCACGCCAGAGCGGGCTGGGAAGAAGCCAAACGCATGATCGCCGATCCATCTTATAAGCTGGTGATGCTCGATGAACTCAACATCGTGCTGCGTTATGATTATCTGCCACTGGAAGAAGTGCTGGAAGTTCTAAAGGCCCGCCCGCTCGATAAACACATCATCATCACCGGCCGCAACGCACGCGAGGAAGTGATTGAGCTGGCTGATCTGGTGACCGAGATGGAAATGATCAAGCATC
>JAYVXY010000022.1:0-8801 GCA_043784785.1 Aestuariivirga sp.
TGTTTGTATTTAATCCGTGAAGGCATCACGCTGTCTTCACCAAGCCTGCGCTTTTTATCTTCTTCATAATCCTGGAAGTTGCCTTCAAACCATTCCACATGGCTATCACCTTCAAAGGCCAGAATATGCGTAGCGAGACGATCAAGGAACATGCGGTCATGGCTGATGACCACAGCGCAACCGGCAAAGTCCTCCAGCGCTTCTTCAAGGGCCGCCAAAGTTTCCGTATCAAGATCATTGGTCGGCTCGTCGAGCAGCAAGACGTTAGCGCCAGATTTTAACATGGTAGCCAAATGCACGCGGTTGCGCTGCCCGCCTGAAAGGGTGCCAACCTTTTGTTGCTGGTCGCCACCCTTAAAATTAAATGCCCCCACATAGGCGCGGCTATTCATTTCGCGCTTGCCGAGATAAATCACATCATTTCCGCCCGAGATTTCCTGCCACACCGTCTTGTTGGCATCGAGTGTATCGCGGCTTTGATCAACATATCCAAGATGAACTGTTTCGCTGATCTTGATCGAACCCGAATCTGGCTTCTCCTGGCCCGTCAACATGCGGAACAAGGTGGTCTTGCCCGCACCGTTCGGCCCGATGATCCCAACGATACCACCCGGTGGCAATTTGAAACTCAAGTTGTCAATGAGCAGACGGTCACCATAGGCTTTGCTCAAGCCCTCAACATCAATCACGTTATCGCCCAATCGTTCGCCCGGCGGAATCATGATCTGCGCGGAATGCGATTGCATCCGAGACTCGTTGATCTTCAAAAGCTCATCATAGGCCTTGATACGGGCTTTGGATTTGGCTTGGCGTGCTTTGGGCGAAGCACCAATCCATTCCTGTTCGCGCTGCAAGGCCTTGCCACGCGCAGCATCTTCACTTGCTTCTTGGGCAAAGCGCTTGGCCTTCTGGCCGAGGTAAGCCGAGTAATTGCCTTCGTAAGGAATGCCTCTGCCACGATCGAGCTCCAAAATCCAACCCGTCACATTATCAAGGAAGTAGCGATCATGCGTTACGATCAAAATAGCACCGGGATAATCGCGCAAATGATGCTCAAGCCAATTCACCGATTCAGCATCAAGATGGTTGGTTGGTTCGTCAAGCAACAGAAGATCTGGCTTGCTCAACAGCAGTTGCGTCAGCGCCACACGCCGCTTTTCGCCACCCGACAAATTGTCGATCGATGCATGTGAAGGCGGACACCGCATTGCATCCATGGCTTGCTCGACCTGTGCCTCAAGATCCCACAGGTTTTGCGCGTCAATGACATCTTGCAGTTTCCCGGCCTTCTCGGCATTCTCGTCGTTATAGTCCGCCATTAGCGCATTATATTCATCAAGAATGGCCTTCTTGGCAGCCACGCCTTCCATCACGTTACCAAGTACATTCAGAGCTGGATCAAGTTCTGGCTCTTGCTGCAAATATCCACACGTCGCACCGTCCGCAAGCCAGGCCTCGCCATTCCACTCTTTATCAAGCCCAGCCATAATGCGCAGCAAGGTCGATTTGCCTGAACCATTTGGCCCTAAAATGCCAATCTTGGCATCGGGATAAAACGACAAATGAACATTATCCAAAACCTTTTTGCCCGAAGCATAAGATTTCGAAAGACCTTGCATATGATAGATAAATTGGCGTGCCATGGAGAACCTGAAGCTGAAGGACAATAATTTGCGCCGCTTCTAGCGGTTCAAATCGCCAAGAGCAATCTTTGACTGATCAGTTCGAGGCACCGCCAGACTTCGCACGAAAGTCAGCAACAAAACTATCCAGCGTCACCCATTCCATGTCCGAAACCACCCAGTAGGAAAATCCGTTTTCACTCAAATGGATCATCTGCATGCCACCAGCGTTCAAATGCTTGGGCGCATCAATCTGAGACTCGTCAGCGCGCAAAGGTAAAGCAAGCACAGAAATCAAATGCTCTTTGTGACGGTAAACCAGCGATGGCACCGCGCGGTCACCAATCACGTCAACCCGTCCGCCAACCAAGGCAAATCCATTAGTCGCCAAATCAATTGCCGGCGGCGAAACACCAACATGCGCATCAAGCCACGGCTTCACTGTGTGGCTATCTGATGAAGCCACATCGATCGGGCTTGCAGCCAAAAGGCTGCGACGATGACTTGCGGCAACCGCATCTGCTTCATCAAACCCTGTCGAGTGTCCGATCAACGAATATGTAAGACCACTTGACAGCAAGGCGGTCACCAAAATCGAAGCCGCCAAGTTGCGCCAATCGCCAAAACCCCACCACGAACGCAAGGGTTGTTCCGTCAATCGATCAATCCGATTCATGAATTCTTGCGATGCTGCTGGTTTCGACAAGTCAGCAAGCTTCTTTTTTAAAGACGCGGCCCGATCATATTCAACAGCCAATAACGGATCAGCCTTGATGCGCTGCTCTAATGCCGCTGCAACAGCAAGCTCCAATTCGCCATCCAGCAATGCGTGGATTAAAATATGGTCCTCAATTTCAGTCATAATCTTTGTCCCAATTCTCGCGCCAACAATTGCCGCGCTCGCGCCAATCGCGACATCACAGTGCCATTTGGAATCGTCAACATCTCCGCGATCTCGCGATAGCTCAATCCGTTCATGTCGCGCAGCACCACAATCTCGCGTGACAGATGTGGTAAATTCCAAATCGCCCGCTCAATCGCCTGTTCATCGGCCTTTGTGATCAACGCCGTTTCTGGCGTGGATATAGCGTCAGTATCTGCGCTAGATTCATACGATGCCGGATCATCCGTCAGGATCAAACTTTTCGGTCGATATTTTGCAAGCCAGGTGAAACACGTATTACGCACGATCGACAAAACCCATGCCTTGGCATTTCCACCGGAATAACCACCAATGCCCTTCAACGCGCGAATGCAGGCTTCCTGCACCACGTCTTCGGCATCATGCACATTGCCTGTCAACCACCGCGCAAGCCCCAGCGCATCGGAAAGATGTGGCAACACAACCTCCCGAAAACGCTTGGCCGCTTCGGCGTCACTCAACAATCAAATCATCCTACTCAAGGTGCAACAATCACTTTTCCAACCATATGCGGATGAAGCCCGCAAAAATAGCCAAATTCGCCCGCTGTCTTAAATGTGAAAACGGAAGTGTCGCCAGTGTCGAGGGCCTTGCTTTTGAAGCTGCCATCACTGGCGATAACCTGATGGGGAATGTCGTCATCATTGCGAAATGTCAGGCTATCACCCAGATGAATTTTAATTTCCGGCGGATTGAACGTGAAGTTTGAAATGGCAACGACCGCGCCATCCGCCGCCAAGACAGGAGCAGCAATAGCTGACAGGATCAAAACTGCAAACGCATAAGATTTGATCAACACCATCTTATGCACCCGCCAATGTGGAATCAACAATGGCCAATTCTTGTTTGCCGTTGACCACATTCACTTGGCTGACCCCCAACAGCCCACGCAATTTATCAGCCGGAACCGTCATCGGCCCGGGTGCATCGGCTGTGCCCGGCGCTGGTTGCGGAAACGCGGTCGAGCGCGCCGTGTGGAATGTCACATTGCCTTCCACCTTCTGCATGATCTGATGGATGTGGCCATTCAAGATCGTTACCGAACCGAAACGCTTGAGCAAAGCCAAAGCCTGGGCGCTATCTTCCGTGCCCCAACCCCATTTTTCATAGACCGTCCAAAGCGGGATATGTGCAAACACCACAACAGGTGTTGAGTCTGACGCCGCCTTGAGGTCATCAGCCAGCCACGCGATTTGCTCAGGCCCCAAATTGCCAAGCCCGCCAGCTTTCAAATTCACAACATTCACCAGCCCAATAAAGTGCACGCCCTCTTGGTCAAAGGAATACCATCCTGCTCCTTTGGCATTCTTTCCATAGCGGCCCATAAACTCCGTGCCCGGAACATCATCGACCATGTCATGTTCACCCGGCACATAATGCACATCAAGCCTCGCTTCGCCGATCAGCTGTTTTGATATGTCAAACTGTGCCGCCTTGGAGAGATGGGTGATGTCACCCGTATGAATCATGAAAGCGGGCCTATCGGGCAAAGCTTTCACCAAACCAATCGCCTCTTTCAATGTATCCAAAGCATGCGGGTTCGCCGCCTTGTCAAAGCCCACATGGCTGTCTGAAATCTGCAGGAAGGAAAAACCCTTTGCAGGTGTTGCTGCCGCAGCACTATCGAGCAATCCAATCGATGTGGGCACGCCACCTGCCACAGTCCATAAAACACCAGTGCCAGCCCAAATCATGCACTCAAGCGCATGGCGGCGGTTTATGCCAGATCCCTTTTGTTCGTCATCATGTGAATGGCTCATGTCACCCTCCTATTCGCCGCAGAACATGCGCGCGTTATGGAGTAGACTAAAGTCGCATCAGGTTTATTCGGCCAGGGCGATCACAATAACGTGTTCACCAATCATCCGCTGCCATCTTGGTCTTCGCTATTGAGCTTTTTCTGATAGCGCCCTTGCAACACGTCGACCAACACCAAGGCCGCCACCACGAAATAGAATGTACTCTTGGCCATGGGCTCGACCTCATAGCCAAAGAAGGTCAGCTTGGCGATGTGGCCACCCTCGGCCATCAACATCACCCCCACCAGCAGCAACACGAACAACCCCAACACTTCGTAAAGTCGGTTGCGCTCCAAGAACCGCGCCACATGGTCAGCAAGCCACACCATCAATGCTCCAGACAAAACAATTGCCACAGCCATCACAATGAAATGCCGCGTCAGCGCAACCGCCGAAAGCACCGTGTCAAACGAAAACACAATATTCATCACCAGAATCCAGAAAATCGCGGCAGCCACGCTGCGATGTTTCGGCCCGCCTCCGCTATCATGCGACAGGTCTTGGTCAGACAACATATGCTTGATCTCTTTCACCGCTGTGCGAATGAGAAAAAGTCCACCGAATAGAACGATCAAGCTATGGCCATTAAATTGCCCAGAAGCATAGGGAATCGAAAACCCAAACCATGGTGCCTGAAAGGTGGCGATGAGTTGCAGCACCACAAACAAAAGTAAAATGCGAAGACCAATTGCCAATGTCGTGCCCAAACGGCGCACATAGGCTTGTTGCGCGGGGGCCACACGCTTTGACTCAATCGAGATATAAAGCAGATTGTCGAACCCCAGCACCGTTTCAAGCGCTGTCAGGATCACAAGTGTGACAAGGTTCTCTGCAGTAAAAAAATCAGCTAACACGGAATCGCATTTCCCTTTGCAATTCCGCCTGATTAAACAAAATCAACTTCGGAGTATAGCGCCTATTGCAGCTCCAACGCATCGCGAATGATCTTCTGCAGTTCTTCGCGTCGGTAAGGCTTCATGATGATGAAACCATTCTTGAAGCGTGGCTCATCCTGGTGAACCATGGCGCCTTTGGGGTAGCCCGATGTGTGAACGATTTTGAGATTTGGTTTCAGGCTTTGGGCAGCCTGCGCCAAATCAAAACCGTTCATGCCCCCCGGCATCACTACATCAGTAAACATCAAATCAATATCGTCTGCTTCCTGCAAATGGGCCAGCGCTTGAAACCCATCGCCGGCCTCAATGACATCATAACCAAAATCTTCCAGAAAGCCGCAAGCCACGGCGCGCACCGCCTCCTGATCTTCCACCACCAAAATCTTCGGGCGGCGCGCCGTTAGAACTGGCGGTTCAGGCTGCACATCTTCAGCTTTAACCGCTGCCAAACCAGGTTCAGTCACGGGCTTCAGGTCAGCCTTTGCACCCGCCAAATCTTCGCCAGCGCGCATCCGGCGCGGCAAATACATCTTCACTGATGTGCCATGACCAACTTCACTATAAACACTGATATGGCCACCCGATTGCTTGATAAAGCCATAAACCATGGAAAGCCCAAGACCAGTGCCATTGCCTGGCTCCTTGGTCGTAAAGAAAGGCTGGAACACTTTTTCCAAAAGTTCAGCTGACATGCCGCAACCATTGTCAGAAACCGCAACCATCACATAGTGGCCCGGAACAACATCAGGATTCTTGTCGGCATAGTAGCGATCAAGATGGACAGGTTGCGTTTCAATCGTCAACCGTCCGCTATTGCCCATTGCATCGCGCGCATTGATCGCGAGATTGAGAATGGCCGATTCCAATTGCGATGGGTCAATCAACGTGTGTGGGTCACCATCCATCACATCAACTTTAAGTTCAATATTTTCGCCAATGGTGCGTGACACCAAAGGTGCCATGCCTTGCACCAGACCATTCACACCCACATCGCGCGGTTCAAGTTCCTGCTTACGGGCAAAAGCCAAAAGCTGGCGGGTGAGATCAGAACCCTTTTGCGCCGCATCGACAGCTTCTGCCACTCGCTTGCCGCTTTTTTCATCAGCAGCAAACTTCCCATCAAGTAATTGCAAATTGCCGATGATAACGGTTAGGAGATTATTAAAATCATGTGCCAAACCACCGGTAAGCTGGCCGATGGCTTCCATCTTTTGCGCTTTTTGCAAGCGCTCATTTATCGTCTTGCTTTCGCTGGTATCGCTGATCTGAACAATCAACTGTTCAGTTTCACCTTTTTCATTCTTGACGAGTGCGATGGATGTTGCACCATGCACCACTTTGCCTTCGCTGGTGGAATAGCGCAGCTCTTGTTGCAAAACCAGCATTTCGCCCATCAGCAATTGGCGCATGCCATTCAAGAACTGGCCGCGATCATCCTTGTGCAACAATTCTTCAAAGCCGTATGTCGCTGTACTTAAGTCCTGGCGGTTCAGGTAGACTGCTAAAGCAGAGTTTGCAGCTTCAATCTGGCCAGTCGGCGAAACCACCGCCATGCCATGGGCTGCTGCATCAAACGCGCTGCGAAACCGTTGGTCACTACGGTTGGTTTTAATCTGCGCGATTTTCTTCTCGGTAATATCTTCGAGAATACAGACCGAGCGTTCAAGCCTGCCTTTGTCACCACGATAAGCCGTCATCGACAACATCACCGTGGCCAGCGAACCATCCTTGCGGTGAATCAGGATTTCAGCATTGCGATAGGAACTTGAAACCAAAAACTTCGGATAGATTTCTGTAACCAGCCGACTGCGCGATTCACTTGGCAAAAGCTCACTAAAGCTGCGCCCCACAATGTCCTGCGGCAAATAGCCAAGCGCCTCGCACCAAGCAGCGTTGGCAGAGATCATCCGGCCAGATCCATCCATGCAATGCAGCATCACCGGCAAATTGGCCAGCAGCTTTTCATAAACACCGCCATTCTGATCTGGGAAAAATGGCATGCCAGTTGGGCGCACCACCGCAGGTTTTTCAACACGCCAAGCCGACGTTTGAGATCCTAAATCTTCCCAACCCTTGAAATTCGGCGTCGACATGGCGCTGCAACTCTCCTCAAACCCAACCAGCAGATTATCGGCAGTACAGTTAATGGGATGTTGCCAAGCTTAAAACAAACTGAGAATTAACGATAAGTTCTTCGAAACATTTGGGATTTGGTTAACAAGGTATGAATATTATTGGTGGGGACGACCGATGGCTTCGGCACTGACGACCGCACTTAACAGTCCTTCATCGTTGCTGGCATCAGGAAGATAGTGCCGTGTTATTAAAACTTGAACCCGCGGCTCATTGGCGCCACTGGCAACGGCCAAAGCCATCGCGGCTTCTTCGGCCCTGGCGGTTGCCAATGATATAGCCTGAACCCCGGAATCTAAAACATCGTTCACGCCAGACCCCATGACACGAAACACACCATTGCCATTGCCTTCAATATTCACAATCACGCGGTGTGCCACCAATCCTGCGGCAGCGCCTACGGCATTTGCAACGTCACAATGCGGCGTAAAAGTAACTTCGCAGCCCAGCCTGCGCCCGAGTTCGGGGTAATAGACACGAACAGGCCCACCCACCGCAACAATCGGCACTTGCGGCGACAGTGAAATTTTGACAATCCCCATTTGAGGGCTGCCTTCACATACAGCATCGATCAACGGCGAATGAGCAACGGGTGTTTCGAAACTGGCTTGCAAAATTGCGCGCGCTGAATTGGCAACCGTCCTGTTCCAGATTAATATGCAGAACTCCAGCAGACGCTCTTCGCTTGGTGCTTTCATATCGCGAAATCGCGCCAACAATCTGGCCGACAAAACCGCAGCTTCGCGCGACCAGTTGGATTGCATATTCAAAACATGCGCCGCATCAGACGGCGTGAAGGCGCCAAACTGCACAAGACCCTTTTTGCGCAATGCAGTCACCACCCGCTGTGCTCCAGATGATCCCGCCAGTTTACGATAGCTTTGCGGGCGATCTCTAATGAGCCCAAACAACTCGGCTTCGCGCGGCGTCAGGCCCGCAATCTCGGCATTGTCTTTAGCGCCAAACGGCAGCAGCACAAAGCGCCCATTCATTGAGCCGCCTTCATTGTCGGCGAGCTGCGCTTCCAACATCGAAATGATTTCAGGATAGCGCTGGCCTAACAGAGAAACAGGAGTTGCGCGCTGCGGCCCGATGGTGACCCCGCCATTTAAACCCAAATGCACTTCGCTATCGCCACCGAGCCCGATGGTTTTAACATCAACGGCCCGCACCATGGTGCGCCAGCCACCGACCTCGGCCCCCTGCTCAGCCACACGCGGCCGGCCCCGTTCCAGAATCCCAATATCAGTCGTGGTTCCACCCATGTCTGACATGATGAAATCATCAAGACCCGAAAGCCATTTGGCGCCAATCACGCTGGCCGCAGGGCCTGACAAAACTGTTTCGATGGGCCGGGCGGCAACAGCGTCGGCATTGGCCAAGCTGCCATCACCCTTCACAATCATCAACGGGCAATCGATGCCAAGCT
>JAYVXY010000023.1:0-25411 GCA_043784785.1 Aestuariivirga sp.
TCTACCCCCATCACCAAGCCTTCAATATCGTGCTTCTGCGAAATGGGAACGAGGGTTTCAACCACGCGGCATACGAGATGTTGGCGCACGATTTCGGGCAAGGCATCATAGTAATCTTTCGTCACCATCATGTCATGCAACGCGGAATGGCCAGCGCCGGGAGCGTCTATGCCGAGCACCATGACGGGCCTGCAATGGGCGAACCATGCGCTGTGCCGCGGTGTATAGTCAGTGCCGAGCGACATGAAATATCACCCATTTGCGGAAACTTGCGAACTCCGCGCGCCGCAAATTTTGGCCATTCCTCTTTCGTTGGAAACATTTCATGGTTCCAGCTTCGGCCATCTTCCCATTGCGTACCGACAGCAATTTCAAACGGCCCCATGTCTGGTGTTACATCAACGCCGGTCAGGTTGAAGGCCAATGACGTGATGCGCTTGTCGACATAGGTATCAGATGGCGACGGAAAATCTCGGTGCCAAGGTTGGTTCTTGGCACCTTGAAATGGCACATCAAACCCAATCTCCACGATTTCAAACTTGGGGCCACACACGGCGCGGGCCATCTCAACCACCCAAGGATGCGCGGCCAAATCAGCAAAACTCCTGAAGTCCTGTGGATGAATTTCAACATACCAACGCCTTGGCCCACGGCCAACAGCACCACCTGGTCGCTGAATGGCTGACCAAAACGCTGTCATCATATCCTCGCGCATGGCTTCAATCCATTCAACCGAGAAGGCCCCCTTCAGCGCGACAATGCCATCTTCATATAGGGTTTTTATATTATCCGTTGTGGCCATGCTTTGATCCAGTTTCTGAATGATTTTGTTTTAAAGCTGCGCTTCGATAGCGGCCTTATCGATGACCGACCAGACTTGCCAAATCTTTTCCCCGCGAAATTCATAAAACACATTTTCGGTAAAAGAAACGCGCTTGCCGTTTACAGGAAGGCCAAGGAACTTGGCCCTTGGCGTACAATCAAATTTCAATCGGCTGGCGACATGAGGGGGATCAGAAATGAGCAGGTCAATATTGAAATTAAGATCAGGAATTTCATAAAAATCATTCACCAGCATTTCGCGATAACCGGCTAGCCCAATCTGCCGAGCATTATGGCGCACATCATCATCAACGAACTGACCCAGCTTCGACCAGTCTTGGCTGTTCAGGCAAGCGATGTAATCTCTGTAGATTTTGGCGAGGTCAGTTTTATTCATCGCAGAACTGCGACCTCACCAATCATTATTATTCGTCCCGATAAACCCGTTCGCGCTTTTCATGGCGCTCTTGGGCTTCAATCGAAAGTGTTGCAATCGGCCTTGCATCCAAACGCTTGAGGCCAATCGGCTCGCCAGTTTCTTCGCAATAGCCATAAGAGCCATCTTCAATGCGCTTCAATGCCGACTCGATTTTGGAAATCAGCTTGCGCTGGCGGTCGCGGGTGCGCAGTTCCAGCGAACGATCGGTTTCTGAAGAAGCCCGGTCTGCCACATCTGGCAAAATATGGTTCTCTTCCTGAAGGTGGGAGATCGTCTCTTTGCTTTCTTTTAGAATATCTTCTTTCCACGCCATTAACTTGCGCTTGAAATATTCAACCTGACGCTCATTCATGAATGGCTCAGAATCGCTCGGCTTATAGTCTTCGGCTAACATGCTCGTCATTTGAAGTCTCTCTACCCTGTCGAATGGGGCGGCTTATAGCGAGCCTCTATGTCAGCGGCAATACTTGCTTATTATTTAAAAAAACGCCGTGATTCGTCGCGTTTATCGCGCAGTTGCATCCACCAGTAAGAGCCTTGAACCCCCAACCTGCCCAACTGGCCATAAGCCCAGCGCGGTGCAAAGGGGATAAATTGACGATAGGAATCATCGCCCTCCGCAATGGCGCGCGCCATCAACAGGCCCGCCATTGCCGTGGTGTTCAAGCCATGGCCACCAAAGGCCGTGGCAAACCATTGGCCTTGCGCATCACGCCCGATCAACGGCATTTTGTGAATGGCATAGCCCATCAAGCCCGCCCAGGCATAATCAATGCGCGGATTGCCCAGCGCTGGAAACGTTGAAAGCATGTCATTCTTCATCAATTCGCCCAAGCGCGTCGGCTGCGAAACCCGCGTTGTAATCTTTCCACCCCATAAAATGCGCCCGTCATTGATGATCCGGTAATAATCCCCGGCCCGCCTTGTATCGGCCACAGCCGAGCGCGTTTTAATCGATTGCTGCTGCAATGGCTCGGTAACCGCAATATAAGTGGCCACCGCTAAAACCGCGCGATCAGAAGCAGGATGAACACTGCGGCCTGTCGCTGAAACGCAATGCACGACATGCTTGGCGTGAACTGCACCTTCCGTGGTTTTCACAACAAAGGCGCCACCAATTTTTGTCACTTCATCAGCAGAACAGTTTTCAAAAATCTCGGCCCCGGCCTTGCGGGCCTTTTCTGCCAACATCAAACAATAGCGCAATGGATGAATATGAAAGGCCTTTGGAAACAGGATGCTGTCATAATAGCGCGGCGAAACCAGTTTCTGCCTTGTTTCCGATGTGGTGAGATAATTCACATCTTCGGCATAATCATGGCCAAGAGCTTCCGCATAGGCCTTCAACCCACCCCTATCAGCGTGGCGCACCGCAACGATCCAACCAGCCCCCATCTTCAAATCGGGATCAGTGGCTGCAATTTCACTTCGCACATATTCAGTGCCCTGGCGTGAGAGCGCATAAAGCCCGCGCGCGGCATCAACGCCAACCTGCTTTGCAATATCATTGATGCCCAGTGCAAAACCATTGGAGACAAAGCCGCCATTGCGCCCCGAAGCGCCAGAGCCAATCAAGCGCGCCTCCAGCAAAACCACTTTTTGCCCGCGTCGCGCCAACTCTAATACTGTCGTTAAACCCGCAAGCCCGGCCCCAACTACACAAACATCAGTCTCAATGCGCCCGCGCAAAACTTCAACCACAGGCGGACGAACCACACTGGCCTCATACCAGGTTGCATAATCGTTAACCAGCTGCACCATTTTGAAACACCAGCAATTTCCTATACTTAACCTAAAATTAGAACAATGTGTCCATGTTTAGCATTCTCTGGGTCAGTTTGGATATTAATCATGCGTCTTGCGTCTATTGCAGTTTTATTGGCAGCCGGCACCGCCCTATCAGGCTGCGCCGCCAATCAGCTCGATGCCATTGGCAATCTCAGCATGCCATGCACAACAACAACACAAACGCTCGACTGCACCGGGCCGCAGACGCCGCCTCCACCTACCCCCCCACCAGTTGTTGTGTCGCCCGCGCCGCCGCCAAATACAGGCAATAGCTCAAATGCAACAACAGGGGATGCGACACTCGTTCTCGAAAGTTCGAATCTTGTGTCTGATCTCACAAAACCTGCTGTAACAACCCTGACAGGCGCAACCATCGACCCCATAACAGGCAAAGTTGTTTTAGGCACAACGGCATCGGTTGCCATCACAACGAACACTGCCGACAGCGCCGACTGGCCAAAAACCAAGCCCCTTGATGAATTTGCCCCTGGCACGGCCGCAGGCGTTGGCTTGGGCGGAACCTACAAAGAATATCGCGCTTATAACAAATCCCCCGGCGGAGTTGGTGTGGACGAGGAATTGCAGGTTTGGAACTGGGGCGATTCCTACGGCACGCAATACCGCGACGTCACCGCAGGCGGCCGCGACGCCACCCACCAAGCTTGGTCTTTCGGCGGCAATTACACACTGGCGAAAAACGTAAAGACTTCGGGCACGGCGAATTATAAAGGCCAATATACAGCAACAGCCAAAACCAGCGGCTTTGGCGATCCTGGTGTTGAAATTCCTTACAACAACCTGTGGCGCATCAGAGGCACCACAAATATCGATGCTGATTTTGGATCAGGAAATGTAGTCGGACAACTGACGCCTACGAGCTTTATCGGCTTGCAGAAAGATGGCATCACCTTTGGCGATGCATTGGCACCGGATCCAGCCAATCCCGGACAATATTTGTTTAACAGCTTCAACGCCGCCTTCATGTCGACCGATGTTGTGATCAATGGCAAGATTTCGACCACAACAAAAGATCCACTGCGCCCCAATGCCGTAACCGGCACGGCGATGATGGATCCAAACAAATGGCAAACGACACCTGAGTCCGCGTGGATCAAAAATGGATCGGCTGATCCTATGTATGCCGGTTTCTTTGGCGCGAATGGCAATCAAATCACCGGCATTTACAGCTTTGATGCAACAACGCCTTCACCCAAAGGCGGCATTACGTCCATCAACCAAGATGGCCGCGCCTATATCAGCGAAAGCGGCGTGTTCTATGGCACATGCACAACGAGCACAAACGGAATTTGCTAATCGCGGCTTCATATAAGAACAAAGAGCGCGTCATCAAACGCGCTCTTTCGTGTTTAATTGGGGCTATGCTGCTTGTCGGCACAGCATTGGCTGCGGCCCCAGCACCGCCACCAATTTCACCAGCACAGATCGCCTTTTATCAATCATCGCCCGAAGTTGAACGCGTTCGCTTTCTTATCAAACTTTCAAAATCCGGCATGCATGAATTAGCCGCCGAACTGTTGCAGCGCTTCCCGCTGCAAGGCCCACTCGCCGCCAATCGCACGCTTTACATCGAGGGTCTGATCCTTGAACATCGCCACGACTTCACAGGAGCAGCCAGAAAATTCCGTGCAGCGCTTGCCGATGACCCAAAGCTCACCTTGGTGCGCTCTGAGCTTGTGCAGGTGCTCGTAGCCCTCGATGAAAATGACAGCGCCAAGCATCACTTGCAATTGCTGGAAGCCGATGCTCCAAGTGAAATGCAGGCTGCTGGCATTCGATCATTCATTGACAAAATCAACCAAAGTCACCCCTATTGGGTCACCGGATTCATATCAGTAGCGCCATCGACGAACATCAACAACGGTTCCACCCATGACACGGTATATGGCAAAGCATTTGACGGCAAGGGCAATATTGGACAGGGCAGCAAAGCCCAAAGCGGCTTTGGCTTTCAAGCTGGCTTGAGTGCCGGTTACTCAAAAAAACTGGGCAATAGAATTCAGGCCGTTATCGCTGCAAGTGTGAGCACCAATCTCTATGGCGATTCACAATATGACGCGACATCAACAAGTGAATCGGGCGAACTTCGATATCTTCTTGAAAATGGTTTTATCAGCTTGGGTGGCGTGGCGAGCCAGGGCATCGATCCCGCTCAACGATTGCTGACCTATAATAGCTATGGCCCACGGGTGGCGATAAACTATCAAGTGAGCCAGAGAAATCTGTTCAAGGCCAGCGTGGTTGATGAATACCGCGACTATATGAATTCATCCGTCCAAAACGGCATGGCGCTTTCCATCGACGCGTCTGTCACTCATGCCATTGATAGTTCTATGAATTTTACCCCATTTGGCGGCTACGAGAAAATCGACGCGGGCCTACCTTGGCTCGCCTATCAGCGATCCTATGGTGGGTTAAATCTCTACAGGGAAATGCCGATGGGTGTTACGCTCGACATCAATGGCCAAGTTCATTTCATAAATTTTGACGGCGATAATCCCATTACTGGAAACACCCGCCAAGACCAACGCTATGTTGCAAGCGCCACTTTAACCAAACGCGATCTCAATCTTTTGGGCTTCGCGCCATCCCTGACTTACACCTACACTTTGAACAAAAGTAACAGCGCAATCTTTGACTACGACTCCCACGCCTTCAACTTCAGCCTGACCAAAGATTTCTGATGGTTGCTTGGCGCTTAGGCATTAGCTAAAGCACTATTCATGCGCTTCAAATCTGGCAAAGAATTTTCATCCCTCCCCTCCAAGGCCGTCACGGTTTTAGGCATGTCGGGTGTTGGCAAAACCACTTTATCGGCCTTGCTGCAGGAACATAACTGGTTTCAATATTCCGTCGATTACCGCATCGGCACGCGGTATATGGATGAGCACATCGTCGATAATTTCAAACGCGAAGCGATGACCAATCCGTTTTTGTGCGAGCTGCTTAGGTCAGACTCAATCTATATCAGGTCTAACATCACCTTTCATAATCTTTCACCACTTTCAACCTATCTGGGTAGGCCCGGCAATCCAGCCAAGGGCGGCATTCCCTTTGCTGAATATCGCCGCCGCCAAAACCAGCACCGCGATGCCGAGATCAAGGCGCTGCTCGACGTGCCGGAATTTATCGAGCGTGCTGGCGATATTTATAAGTATCAAAACTTCATTTGCGATTCCGGCGGCAGTCTATGCGAAGTTGTCAATGTCGATGACGCGCATGATCCGGTGCTCAAATCGCTCAGCGAAACCACCGTTCTGCTTTATATCGAAGGCACACCCGAACACACCGCCATGCTGGTGAACCGGTTTCGCAATCATCCAAAACCCATGTATTATCAGCCGGAGTTTCTGGATAAGAAATGGACTGAGTTTAAGGCGCTGAACAAAATCAAGAATGATGATGATGTTGATCCTGATGGCTTTGCCGTGTGGGGGTTTGAGCAATTGCTGCATCACCGTATTCCACTCTATAAAAAAATCGCGAATAAATACGGCTATACGATGCGCATGCAAGATGTGACTTCAATCAAAACCGAAACAGATTTTGCGAGTTATCTCGCTTCTATCATCGACAAAGCTTAAAAATGCCCATCCGCATTCCAAATGAACTGCCCGCACGCCGCATTCTTGAACAGGAAGGCGTGATGATCATGACCAAGTCAACGGCTGACCGGCAGGACATTCGGCCGTTGCGCATTGGCCTGCTCAATCTGATGCCCAACAAGATTAAAACTGAAACGCAGTTTGCCCGCCTTGTTGGCGCAAGCCCGCTTCAGGTCGAATTATCGCTGATCAAGATCACCAACCACACGCCGAAAAATACCAGCCAGGAACATATGCTGGCGTTTTATGAAAGCTGGGAAGACATCAAGGATCAACGCTTTGATGGCTTGATCATCACTGGTGCGCCGGTTGAGCTTTTGGCCTTTGAAGATGTCACCTATTGGGATGAATTATCGCGCATCTATGAATGGTCGCAAAGCCATGTCCATTCCACATTCAATGTGTGTTGGGCCGCACAGGCCGCACTTTTCCATTTTCACAAAGTTCCCAAGCACGAGCTGACGCAAAAAGCTTTTGGTATTTTCAGCCATCACAATCTGAAACCATCCTCGCCATTGCTGCGCGGTTTTTCTGATGATTTCGCCATGCCGGTTTCGCGCTGGACCGAAAATTTGAAATCGGAACTGCCGACGGAGAAAAACCTTGAGGTGCTCATGGAGTCAGATGAGGTTGGCCTGTGCCTCGTCAATGATCCGGCAAAACGCCAGATCTATATGTTCAACCACATTGAATATGATACGAACTCATTGGGTGATGAATATGCCCGCGATGTGGAAGCAGGCAAAGCCATCAACATGCCCGCCCATTATTTCCCCGCTGATAATCCCAAGGCCAGCCCGCAGAACCGCTGGCGCAGCCACGCCCATTTGCTGTTGGGCAATTGGATTAATGAGCTTTATCAAACCACGCCTTTTGACCTGAAAAACATCGGCAAGACTTGAGCTAGACCAATTTTCGCTTGTTTTCTTATGGCCAGCCCCCAATTATGACGGTGCAACCCAAAGGACGGCGAAGCTTGAACCTGAATGATCTGATTGATGGCACAAGGCTCGCCGCTGGCGGATTGTTGGATTTTGCCACAGGCCTCACCCATCCGACTTTGCGCCTTGGTGTGACCGGACTTTCAAGATCTGGCAAAACTGTTTTCATCACAGCTTTGGTGCATGCGCTTCTCAAGAATGCGCGCATGCCGGTGTTTGAGGCCCACACCCAAGGCCGCATTACCAGAGCCTATCTCGAACCGCAATCCGATGATGATCTGCCGCGCTTTGCCTATGAGGAGCATTTGGCTGCATTAGCCGCCGAGGATCGTCACTGGCCCGAAGGCACCAAACGCATCAGCCAGTTGCGCCTGACTTTGGAATATCAACCCTCAAGTTTTTTCGCGCGCAATTTCGGTAGCGGAAAGCTGCATATTGATATTGTGGATTATCCGGGTGAATGGCTGCTGGATTTGCCCTTGATCAATCTCACCTATCAACAATGGAGCCACAACACGATCACCGCCAGCAGGCTGGCCCCGCGCGCTGCCATGGCAAGGGATTGGTATGCGCATTTGCAAACGCTGAATGCTGATGCCGCTGCTGATGAATTGGAAGTGCAAAAATCCGCCAGCCTCTTTACAACTTACCTTTCGAATTGTCGCAAAGATGAAGTTTCGCTTTCAACCTTGCCGCCGGGCCGATTTTTATTGCCCGGTGATTTGGCGGGCTCGCCACTGCTCACTTTTGCGCCGCTTGATGTGATGCCAGATTCAATATTTCAATCAGGCACCGTGGGGGCCTTGATGCAACGGCGCTACGATTCTTATGTCGCGCGTGTTGTGAAGCCATTCTTCTATGGCCATTTCGCCAGACTGGACCGGCAGATTGTTTTGGTTGATGTGTTAACCGCTCTCAATGCTGGATCAAAAGCAGTTGAAGATTTGCAAACGGCGCTGACGGAAGTGATGAGCAGCTTTCGTTTAGGGGCCAATAATTTTGCTTCAACCTTGCTGGGTCGCCGCATTGAAAAAGTTTTATTCGCCGCCACCAAAGCCGACCAGCTTCACCACACCAGCCATGACCGGCTTGAAGCCATTCTTCGGCTGTTGGTCAATGATGCCGCCACCAAAGCTGAATTTGCCGGTGCCACTTTTGATGTGGCTGCCCTTGCTGCCATTCGTTCAACGCGTGAAGCTTCGGTCAACGTCAAGGGCGAAGCCTTGCCCTGCATTGCTGGCGTGCCGCAAAACGGTGAGACTATCGGCACCACAAAATTTGATGGCATAGCCGAAGCCGCCATATTTCCGGGTGATTTGCCGTTGGTTCCCCAAGCAGCCCTAGACGGCAGTTTGGAAGGCAAACTCAAATTTCTGCGCTTCCGCCCACCACTGTTGCAAGGCGAAACCTTCCCACATATCCGCCTTGACCGCGCGCTTGAATTTTTAATCGGAGATCGTTTCCCATGAGCCGCGATGTGAAAACCGATCACCGGACCCCGCAAGCCTTCAAGCTGGAACCTGAAGCGACGACAAAAAAGGCCAAGCCCGCGAAAGTCATATTCGAAGCGGAACCACCTCCTCAAGAGTTGGCAACAGTTCCAAATCCAGCCGAAATGCCGCTTTCGACCAGCCCACGCTGGGGTTTTATTTTTGCATCAGCTTTGGCCACACTCTTTGCACTTTGGCTGGGGTTGACGGCCACGCAAATTATTGAAGGGTTTTTCGCCAGATCAGCCTTCATGGGTTGGCTGGCACTGGGCGTTGCTGGTATTGCAGGCCTTGCCGCCTTGGCCATGATCTTCAACGAAATCTGGGGCCTTTTCCGTTTGCGGCGCATTGAACAACTGCAATTATCCGCCAGCCATGCCATCAACCAAGATGATGCAGCCTCGGCTGATGCTGCGGTTTCAGGCCTCAAAAAACTTTATGCCAATCGACCAGATGCGGCTTGGAGCCTGAAAAATCTGGAACTTCATAGCAGCGACATTATCGATCCGCGCGACCGTGTGCGCCTGGCTGAACGTTATTTGGTTGACCCACTGGATGAGGCGGCCCACCGCATCATTGCCAAACGCGCCAGACGGGTCACGCTGTTAACCACTGTAACGCCAGCGGCGGCACTCGACATATTGTTCGTAGCGGCGCAAAATTTGAGGATGCTCCGCGAATTGGCCAGCCTCTATGGCGGCAGACCTTCAGCGCTCGCCACCTTTAGACTGGCCCGCATGGTTGTTTCGCATCTGGCTGTTGCAGGGGGCCTCGCTTTGTCTGACAATTTTTTGCAACACTTCGTCGGCAAAGGCTTGCTGGGCCGTTTGTCAGCCCGATTTGGCGAAGGTGCAGTCAACGGAATTTTGACCGCGAGAATAGGCTTGGCCGCACGCGAAGTGTGCCGCCCGATCCCGCAAGAAACCACGAAACGCGAAACCCTCGCCAGTCTGGTCAAGGAACTGGCCAATTTCAGCGATCCCAGCAAACCAGAAAATTAACCCTCGAAACGATTTAACTAAAATTTGATCGATTTCCGAAAGCTCTTGGAAAGGCTTGGCTCATAGTTTCCGCGGGCAAGCATCGGAGCATCGAAATTGGATTTTAACGCCGCAAACAGCGCTGTCTCAGACTCCCAGGCAGAGGCGCGCAGCCCCGCTGTCGTAAATACACCCGATGTGCCCTTGGGCGGGCTTTTGACTTTGGTGACATCGCCAGCACATCTGGGCGCATTGGAAAGCCAGTGGCAAAATCTTGAGCTAAGCAACGCAATTACGCCTACGGTTTTTCAATCCTTTGCCTGGATCAAAGCTTGGGCCGATAGCTACGCCAATTCTGGCGACAATAATGAAATTCAAATCATCACTGGTTTTCTTGAAAATAAGCTGGTTTTTGCCTGGCCTTTGATGAAAACCAAACATCTGGGTATTGTGACCTTGAACTGGTTGACCGATCCGCTCGGCCAATATGGCGATGTTCTTTGCGCCAAAGATCAGTGTGTCATGAAATGGGCGTCGGCCTCGCTCAAACTGATCAATCGCTTAAAAGGCATCGACATCATTCGCCTGCGCCATGTGCGTGAACAAAGCAATATTGGCAATTATGCAAACCTTCACTTTGTTGATGCCAAATTGCATGAGCAAGCTCCATTTCTGGATTTGACAGCGTTCAAAACCGAAGCCGATTATGACGCGCGCTATAATTCGCAGCAGCGCAAACGCCGCAAAAAAATTCGGGCCAGGCTCGAAGAAATCGGCGACGTTCAATTCCGCACCCTTGCGTCCGGTTCCGAAAACGATGAATCCATGGCCGAAGCCATTCGCGAAAAAAATGAATGGCTTTCCGAGCGCGGTCGCTTCAACCGTGTGATGGGTTGCCCGCGCCACCTCAGCTTCCTAAAATCTCTTTCGCGCAACCGCGCCGAAGATTTTCAATTCGTGACAACAGAACTGACGGCAGGCGGCAAGCCTGTGTCATGGGAAATCGGCTTCAATTATAAGGGCACGCATTTTGCCTATATCACATCGCATGTGAACCAGATGACCGATCTGTCTCCCGGCCGCCTGCATATGGATTTGTCGCAACGCTTATCAATAGCTTCGGGTCTGGAACGCTTCGACCTCATGGTTCCAAATGACACGCACAAGGAATCCTGGTGCTCTGGCAAAGTCGACACACGCGATTATTTCTATCCCATTTCTTGGCGCGGGAAACTTTATGGCCATACTTATCTGGCGATTATCAGGCCGGCTATGCGTGATGCCTATTATAAACTGCCGCAATGGGCCTTGAAGTTGCTGCAACCAATCACCCGCATGTAAGCCTTGCCATAAATCGGGTGGCCGCGAATCGAAGGGCCGTCTAAAGCAGTGGCCATGACACAGCAACAAACCGGCATGACACCCTATGAATGGGGTCTTCTTCTGCTCCTTTCGGCCATTTGGGGTGGTTCGTTCTATTTTTTCGCCATTCTTATCAAAGAATTGCCGGTCTTCACCATCGTGTTCCTGCGCGTGTTTTTGGCCACTGCCGCACTTTGGATTGTGGTGCTGGCATCAGGCTTAAAGCCACCCGACAGCTGGGCCAAATGGAAAAACTATTTTATCATGGGCACGCTGAATAACGTTATTCCGTTCAGCTTGATCGTCTGGGGCGAAAGCCGCGTGGCACCCGGCTTGGGCGCAGTGCTCAACGCCACAACACCGTTCTTCACTGTTCTCCTGGCCCATGCCTTCACCATGAATGAACGCCTCACATGGAATAGATTGACCGGTGCTTTACTTGGCCTTTTTGGCGTTGCGGCGTTGGTTGGGGTTGACGCCATAAAATCTTTAGGCGGCGATCTCATATTCCAATTGGCCTTTGTTCTGGCGTCGATATTTTATGGCTTCAGTGCCATTTGGGCCAGGCGTTTTTCAGACACGCCACCATTGGTCAATGCCGCCAGCCAAACCGCTGCATCAAGCCTGTTGCTCTTGCCTTTGATGCTGTTCTTTGATCATCCTTGGGCGTTGCCGGTGCCCAGCAACCTCGCCATCTTTTCACAATTAGGCCTGTCATTGCTGTGCACCGCAGTGGCTTATATTTTGTTTTTCACAATCATTAAACGCGCAGGCTCGACCAATATCAGCCTCGTCACGTTCCTTGTGCCCATCAGTGCGATCATTTTGGGTGCCGCACTGCTCAATGAGCACATCACACTCAATCATATTCTGGGCATGTCGGTAATCGGTGTAGGCTTGGCCTTGATTGACGGGCGCATTCCCGCCAGAGTGATGCAATCAATTCGAGGATAGCATGACGATTACAGAATTCACGCCCTATTCAGGCACAATTGGTGGCGCATTGATTGGATTATCAGCCGTCACACTGATGGCAAGCGCTGGCCGCATCGCCGGTGCAACCGGCATTTTCCGCGGCCTTCTCACCACGCATTTTGATGAAGCATTTCGCTGGCGCTTGATATTCATGGTTGGATTATTGATCGGCGCGGCGTGGTCTGGCCTGTTCACGGGTGCCGCCCATTCAATTGCGTTTGAATCTTCCACACCTCTTGTCATGATCGGGGGTGTGCTGGTTGGCATTGGCACAACGCTCAGCAACGGCTGCACATCTGGCCACGGCATTTGTGGCATATCGCGCTTTTCCATGCGTTCGATTGTAGCGACCTGCATCTTTATGGCCGTTGCCATTATCACGGTTTTCATCACCCGCCATGTGCTGGGAACAGCCTGATGCGGAAAATCTTCGTTCTGATTTCGGGCTTATTGTTCGGCGCTGGCGTGACCATCTCCGGCATGGTCAACCCTGCCAAAGTTTTGAACTTCATGGATCTGACGGGCCGCTTTGATGGCACGCTCATCTTCGTCATGGGAGCCGGATTGCTTGTAACACTCATCGGCTATCAATTGATCTTCAAGCGTGGCGAACCTTTCTTCGATGATCAGTTTCACTTGCCAGCGCTATCGGCAATCGATGGCAAACTGATTTTTAGCGCAACTCTGTTTGGACTGGGATGGGGCATTACCGGCTTTTGCCCAGGCCCTGCCTTGGCGAGTCTGGTCTTTGGCTATGGCCAAAGCTTTATCTTTGTGGCGGCAATGATCGCGGGCACTTTGATCACGAACCATGCAACCAAAACCACCAAGCTCGACTAAGACATACGGTTATGGGTTTTCATGAGTTGCAGCATTTCACCCACAGGCAAGGCAATGGCGGTGTTGCCGTCACGCCCGATCATGGTTTCGTTGCAAATCATTGAATCGAGTACGGCTTCTTCAGTCGCCTCCACCACGGCGCGAAACAAACCATCAATGGAACTATTGCTCAGATAGTCCAAATTTCGCAAGGCCGCGGGTGAACCCATAGCCTTCTCATTCGCCGTTGAAAATGCCAGAAAGATATCGCCTGAGCTGTTATTGCCAACAGTTCCGGTACGGGCCAGACCAAGAGGCACACGCCGTGCCAAACGCTTCAATTGATGCGGCAACAGCGGCGCATCCGTTGCCACAATCGCAATCACCGATCCTTGTTCCTTGCCACGCAGTTGATCGCGCAAGATATGCGGCCCGACAGGAACGCCAAGCACCGTAAAATCTTTGCGCGCCCCAAAATTGGATTGGACAAAAACCCCCAGCGTAAAAATCTGTCCATCAATTTCAACGAGCCGCGAAGAAGAACCATTGCCCGCCTTGAAATCATAAGTCAGCATGCCCGTGCCGCCGCCCACACTGCCCAACTCAACTTCACCGCTGCACGCGTTGTCTAAGGCCTGCATCACATGCGCGGCTGAAACATGAAAGCCGTTAATGTCGTTAAGATCGCCATCATAAGTCTCGGCGGCCACCGGCAATCCCCAATCCTGGCCTGTGCCGATTTTATGTTTCACCAGCCATTGCAGCGTTGCATCACGCGCCACACCACAGGAACTGGTGTTGGTGATGGTGATCGGGGTTTGCAACTCGCCTGCTTCTTCAATCCAGGCAAGACCCGTCATCTCGCCATTGCCGTTCAGGGCAAATGAACCCGCTGCACAGGGCACGGCATTCTTGTGCCCGCGCGGCAGGATCGCGGTCACACCCGTGCGCACCGGCCCCTGGCCCACAACCAATGGCCCATCGCCCGAAATCAACGTGACAGTGCCAACTTCAACACCCGCCACATCCGTGATCGCATTAAATTTTCCCGTCTGCCCTGCAAACGGCAAACCCAAAGCGCGACCGCGAAGTTTTCTCTTTACATTTTGAGAATGGGACATGTGTTGCAAAGCTCCTTACAAATCAGTGAAATCAATCTAGGATCAACATCACACAACCAAAACGGAATGTGAATGGCAACAGCGACCACCCATTATCAAGATGTTCTTATCGTGCTCGGCGCTGCGGGCCTTGTTGTGCCGCTGCTGCGAAGGATTGGCATCAATTCCATCTTGGGGTTTTTGCTGGTGGGATTGGTACTGAGCCCCGGACTATTGGGAAAGGCTGTCACCCAAATTCCACTTCTCAATATCTTCACGGTTAACAATCCTGATGAAATTTCGGCTCTCGCGGATTATGGCGTAGTTTTTTTGATGTTCCTCATCGGCCTCGAAATTTCACCACAGCGCTTGTTGACGATGAAACAACTTGTATTCGGTTTAGGAGGATTACAGGTCATTATTTCAAGCGCAGCGTTGACATTGGTGATGCGCTGGTTGGGCTTTGCCGATCATGAAGCATTGATCTTGGGGTTAGCACTTTCACTTTCATCGACCGCCATCGTCATCCAACTCTTCGCAGATGAAAAGCGGCTAAGCTCCGGCGCAGGGCGTTTGTCGTTCGCTGTATTGCTGATGCAGGATCTCGCCGTGATCCCCATCATGTTGTTGGTCAAAATCTCAAGTGCCGGTTCAAATAATTTGATCACCACAGATTTGTTGATCGTTTTGGGTCAAGCCGTTTTGGCCGTCGCTGCCATTATCATCTTGGGGAAATTCGCATTGCAGCCTTTTCTGCATTTGGTGGCCAGCACGAAGAGTTCGGATTTGTTTATGGCTGCTGTGTTGTTCATCGCAGTAGGTGCAGGTGCATTGGCAACGGGGGCCGGATTATCAATGTCGCTGGGTGCCTTCACGGGCGGTTTGATGCTGGCGGAAACCGAATATCGTCGCGCCATTGAAACCATGATCGAGCCATTCAAAGGCTTGCTGCTCGGCGCATTCTTTTTGCTGGTGGGCCTCGGCATGTCCACCGCAGCGCTGTTTCAAAATCCTTTGCATGTGCTGGGTCTGGCTGCGTTATTTGTTGCCATCAAAGCCATCGTCACGTTTTTCCTGGGGCGCGCATTCAAACAGAATTTCGCAACCGCGTTTGAAAGCGCCATGCTGCTGGGCCCCTGCGGTGAATTCGCATTTGTGATTATCGCCGCCGCTAAATCGGTTGGCCTGCTCACCAATCCCGAAATTGAAAATATCCTGCTGGCCGTGGTCATCACGATGATCGCCATTCCGCTTCTGGCCAAGCTGAGCAAATACCTCCTGCACAAAAATATGAGCGCATTGGCAAAGGCTGAATATGAGCAGCAAGACATTCCAATTGATCTGGCAACTCATGTGATCATCGTGGGCTATGGCCGCGTGGGAACGCTGACCGCCTCAATGTTGACCGAACATAAAATTCCGTTCATTGCCTTAGACTCTGATTCGACCATTATCAGTGCCGCCAAAAAATCAGGCGTGCAGGCCTATTATGGCGATGCCAGCAATCCTGAGTTTTTGCGTAAGTGCGGCTTGGACAATGCGCGCGCGCTGGCCGTTACCATGGATAACCCAACCCGTGCTGAAGAGATCGTACGCAATAGCAGAGCCGAACACCCCGATTTAAAAATCATTGCGCGCGCCCGCGATGAAGCCCACGCGATCAAGCTTTATGAAGCAGGTGCCACCGAAGCCGTGCCTGAAACTATTGAAGCAAGCCTGCAATTGGGCGAAGCTTTGCTTGTGGAAACGGGTGTGCCCATGGGCTTGGCTATCGCGTCAGTACATGAACGCCGCGATGGTTTCAGAAAATTATTAGGTAGGCCAAACCGCAAACAGATTTTGGCGATGGCGCAAAAATCCTTGCGCGACCGATTGAAATAAGTTGAAATTATATTTCTCTTCCTGATTTTTCGGCGCATACTGAACCCGCCTTTCCACAGAGGAGGAGCGTTCCATGAGTTTTCAAGACCTCGAAAATAATGTGAATGAACTGGTCAGAGCCTGGGGAAACAACCGGGCGGAGCGCGTGGCGCGTAAATCTCTCGACAACTCCGATTTTGCTGCCCTTGCTGATGCTGGCTTAACTCTTACGGGAGTTCCAGTTGATCGCAACGGCCTCTGGCATGGTGTTGCCAACTCAGCACGGCCTATCGCCATGCTCTTGCGCAAATTAGCCAGCGTCGATCCTTCACTTGCGCTGGTGGCCACCATGCATTCTACAGTGCTGTTGCTTTGGCTAAATGAGCCAACCAATGGCGGACCAAAGACCTGGCACGAACAACGCTACATGGTGTTTGCTCAAGTAAAAGCTGGGCATTGGTTTGGAACTGTTGCATCAGAGCCAGGAATCGGCGGAGATCTCATGTCCTCGAAAGCAACCGCTAAGATCGACGGCGAAGGCAAATGGCGCATGAGCGGCGACAAATTCATGGGCAGCGGCTCGGGCATGACTTCATATATGATGACGGTCGCCGTGCCTGAAGGCGAGGCGAGGCGAGGTCAGATATCTATTTGCTCGAAACCCAAGGTTTGCCGTGGGACGGGTCGCAAGAGCTGAAACTGGTGCGCCCTTGGGATGGAATGGGAATGGCTGCAACACAAAGCCATGCTTTCCGTTTTGACAATGTGCTCGTCGCCCGTCATGGCCTCAATGGCACCGCGCTTGATATGTTGCCCCAACTCGGCCCAGTGATCAGTTTCATGTTTTCAGCGGTGTTTGTGGGCATTCTTGATGCGGCATCGGCTGAAGCAAAACGCGTTCTGGCCAAGCGCGCGCGCAATCTTTCCGCAATGGAACAGGCAAGCTGGGTCAAGGCCGAAAACCAGATTTGGGTTGCGCAGCAGGCTTTTGAAGCGATGGCTCAAACCTTGGAAACGAAGGAAGCCGGAATCAGCGCTTTGCATGGCAAGCTGGCCATTGCCGATCTCGCGAAGACTCATTGAAGAGTTTAAGCCACGCCGTTGGCGGCGCCAGCTTGTCAAATTCAAGTCCCTTTGGTCAATGGATGCAGGACGTGCGTGCCTTGGGCTATCTCAGGCCACCGCGCGCGCTAACCTATACAAGGATTTTGGACAGTCTCGCGCAGTAATCTCGTGAAAGTGCAATTAGCAACGCCTAAGCAACACCCAGTTTTTTCTGCAAGTTTGTGCTGCTGGTTGTGTATTGAAACAGCAAGCGCTCACCCGGGTTTATATAGCGAAACGCCTGTTGTGCCATCAAAGCGGCTTCATGGAAGCCTGACAAAATCAGCTTCAATTTGCCGGGATAAGTGTTGATGTCTCCCACGGCAAAAATGCCGGGCACCGAGGTTTCAAATTTCTCGGTATCAACCGCGATCAAATTCTCGGTCAAGTTCAGACCCCAATCAGCCACGGGCCCGAGCTTCATGGTCAGGCCAAAGAACGGCAGCATGGTGTTGCAAGCCACATCAAACGATGCGCCATCAGTGCCTTTAACCGTGGCCGATGAAAGAATGCCATCCGCACCGGAAAGCCCAGTCACCTGACCAATGGCCAATTTCATTTTGTCCGCCGCCACGAGTTCGCGCATTTTATTTACAGAGTCAGGTGCCGCGCGGAAATCATCACGACGATGCAGCAGAGTCATGCTCTTGGCAATCGGTTGCAGATTATTGGTCCAATCAAGCGCACTATCGCCACCGCCCACGATCAACACATCCTTGCCGCGGAAGGCTTCCATCTTTTTCACAGAGTAGAAAACCGACTTTCCTTCATAAGCGTCAATGCCCGGAATCGGCGGCTTCTTGGGCATGAATGATCCACCACCGGCCGCAATGACCACCACTTTGCAGTGGAATGTCAGATCACCATCTGTCTTCAACTCAAAATCATTGTCGCCGCGTTTTTCCAGTGACGTGACCATCTGGTTGAAATGAAATTCGGCCTTGAACGGTTTGGCCTGTTCCATCAACCGTGTCGTTAGATCAGCACCCGTCACCAACGGTAAAGCCGGAATGTCATAGATCGGCTTTTCAGGGTAAAGCTCGGCACATTGGCCACCGGGACGATCAAGAATATCCAGCACATGGCAACGAATATCGAGAAGGCCCAATTCAAACACTGAGAACAAACCACAAGGGCCTGCGCCGATAATAACAACATCCGTGCTGATCACGTCAGACATATGGGCCAACCTTTTTAGAATTGCTTTTCAGGAACTTTGACGCGCAAGCCATCCAGCGCATCAGAAACCTTAATCTGGCAGGAAAGGCGGCTGTTGTCGCGCACATCGAAGGCAAAATCCAACATGTCTTCTTCCATCGGATTGCGCTTGCCCACTTTGTCTTTCCATTCAGGTTCAACATAAACATGGCAGGTGGCGCAAGCACAGGCCCCACCACAATCAGCATCAATGCCCGGCACTTGGTATTTTACGGCTGTTTCCATCACCGTCATGCCGGCAATGCCCTCTGCGGTAATCTCATTGCCATTGTGCTGGATGAATGTAATCTTTGCCATATCTGCTCTTAATCCTTCGAATGCGAAGGCTTCTTAAGAGAAGGCCGGGTGAAAGGCAACGGCCACATCGATGAACAGGTGCCACGCCGCTTTTAAGAAATAAATGCCTTGCACCGCGCCAAAAATGCCGTTTCGGCCTGTTGCAAAAGGGCGTCTAGAACCGGGGGATCAAAGTTTACTGTTTCCCAACTTTTGGCCAATTCTTCGATTTGCAACGCCCCAATTGCAGCTGCTGCACCGCGCAAATTATGGCTCATAAATTTGCGGTTTTTGGCAGACAGTGCGCCGCGCTTCAAACGCTGACGCGTTTGAGCCAATTGGGCCAAAAACAGGCCAATGACTTCACGCTGCAAGACCACATCAGACATTGTGCTTTGCTCAAACCGCGCAGCATCAAATGCCGCATGGCCAATGGCCAAACCCGATGCAACCTGACCGTGTTTGAAATCTTGCCTGCTCACCAATTTATTTCCCATCCAGAACGGGCTCAGTCTAGCAAGAATTGCATACTGTGGGCTGAAGAAACACGGCTAACCCACAATTTCTTGAATCGATTCAATTCGATCCACAATTTTAACCAAATCTTCAATTAGCCAGTGGGCAACCCTGATTATGGGTTCAAGACGGGGCAAAATTAGGTTAATGTAAAATTTGAAAATTCTTGGGGCGTGAGGGGCCCCAGACTGGCCACTGTCAGTCTGGCTTATGTCGCAAGAAAATAAATCAGGCGGGAAAGCCTAAGTAAACTGCGGGTGTAAAGCATGGCAAAACAACCAATAGACAATCGTCGCAGGAGCAGAACTCCAGTCCTCGACGCGCCTGAGTCCGCCCAGGAAGCGGCTGCACCAACACTGCGCGTCAACCCCGCCAACGAAAATGACCGCACCACAGCAACCCTGCTGGCACGTTTGCGCAAGCAGCCCTCCATGGCGGTTTACTATTTCGCCATCGGCATTTCATCATTGTGGTTTGTCGGCTGGTTGATGGCCTATAATTCGCTTATTTCTGCCGAAGTGGGTGGGGCCGCGCGTGCGCCGACGGACCTGTTGCAGGCCGCTTCGGTTTTGGTCATGCCGATCATTGCCATATTTTCAATTGCCTATTTCAATTGGCGTGCCCAACAATTGCGCCAGGTTTCCGAAGTGCTGATGCATTCGGCCATGCGCTTGATCCGCCCGCAGGATTTGGCCACCGATGGCCTGACCTCAATCGCCCAAGCCGTGCGCCAGGAAGTCGATTTGCTGGTGGGCGGTGTTGAACATGCCTTCCAGCGCGCCACCGCTTTGGAAGAAATCGTTCATAAGGAAATCTCCGCTGTTGAACGCGCCTTCGGCTCAAATGAAGACCGCATTCGCGGGCTCGTAAATGGTCTTGAAACCCAGCGCCTTGCCTTGCAGCAAACCAGCGCCTTGGTGAGCAATGATGCAACCCCAATGTTGAACCGTTTGGAATCCAACACCCAGAATCTTGGCCAAGTGATCAATCTGGCTTTGTCGACCTTCTCGCGCCTTGAAGATGGGTTGAAAGGCTCAACCACAGAACTGGCGCGGACCATTGAAGATGTGGCCGCCCGTGCTGCTTTGACCGGCCAGGAAATTGGCGGTCACAGCCAGCAATTCGAACGCATGTCAACCACACTGGTCAATGACTTCCGCGGTTTTTCTTCGCAGCTTCAGGAATATGTGCAGACCTTGAACTTCACCGCCAATAATTTGGGCAATGAAACCCGAAACTTTGGCAGCGAAGTCAAAGGTATGGAATCGAGCCTGCTGCAATTGTTGCGTCAAAGCGCTGACCAACTCACCACGGCCAATATGGAAGTGGGCCAAACCATTGAACGCCTAAGTTCAGGCTCGGTTGCCAATGTCAAGCAAACGGCTGCCCAACTGGCTGAAACTTTTGGCGGCATCGAAGAAAACATCACCTATCACTTGAAATCCACATCAAATGAAATCGCCGCTTTGATTGAGCGTTCAGGCCTCGACACGGCAAGCCGCATTGAACAGAGCAACGGCTTGGTCACCCAAGGTCTGCAAACACTGGCCAATGATTTCATCCAGAAGGTTCATGCCTCGCGCAATGATCTGCTCAATGTTGTGGGCGATTCCGGCAGCCAAATTGCCCAATCCGTTGATGTGGCCGCAGCAAGGTTTAGTGACCGCGTCAGTCAGTCTGGCGCGCAGTTGCTGGCGGGTTTAGACCAGTCTGGCAATCAATTGCTGGCCCAATTGGCGACATCAGGCGCAGGCTATGCCGGCCGCATTGATGAAGTGAGCGGCCGCTTAACAACGCAGCTTGATCACCACGCCAACAAACTCACCAGCAGCATCCTGGAAACCGCCGAAAAGCATGGCCATACGCTTTCAAACACCGCGCAAAGCTTTACCATGGGCATGGATAGCAGCCTGAATCAGGCCCTTGCCGGTCTGAATGAAACCAGCCTGCGCATCGATACGTCTGCGGTCACCGTTAACAACAGTCTGAATAATGCCTCCAACCTGGTCACTGGCCAAATGCAGGCTGTTGGCGCCAATGTGAATGATCTGTTGGTTGCAACCAGCGGAACCATTGCGGCGCATTTGAAGGAAACCTCAGAAATTGTCGGCCGTCAGATGCAAGATTCTGGTTTGGCCCTGGCCCAAAATATCGAAAACTCTGGCGGCTTGGTCACTGATCGTTTGATCAATGTTTCAGGTGACTTCCTGCAGAAGGTCAATGTTACGCGCGACAATATGTTGAACGCGCTGCTGAATACCTCTGGTGAAATGACCGGAAAGTTCGAAACTGTCTCGTCACAAATGTACCGCCAACTTGACGAAGTGTCCGGCCGTATCAATGATCGCCTTGATGAAACCTCAAAATATGCCATCGAACAAATCACCGGCACAACCAATCAAGTGGCAACAAAGTTGCAACATGCCTCTGTTGAAATGAACGGCCAACTTGCCGTGGTGGCCGAACGTGTCGCCAGCCAACTCAATGAAACATCAGCCGCCGCCGCACAGCACATCACAGGCACTGCGGATCAGTTGAGCGGCAAGCTCAACAACTCAACGTCCCTGATGTTCAACAGCATCGACAAGGCAACGCTGCACATCACCGATCAGCTCGAAACCATGTCGCTGAAGGTGGCCGATCACATTATCAATTCTGCAGGCGGAGTAACCGAGCGGGTCGCTGATGTAACCGAAAAACTCACCAGCAAACTTGATGGTTCGTCTACGCAACTCGGTGCCCTGCTCACCACCACTGAAGCGCGCATGGGCAACCAGCTTGAACAAGCAGCAACAGAACTTGCAGCATTGTTTGATGTGAATACCCGCATGATGACCGAACAGCTTGAGCAAAGCTCGTCCAGCGTCACCACCACATTTGCCAACACCGCAGTTCGCGCAGCCCAGGCTCTGAACGCGTCGAGCCATGATGTCACCACCAAGATTGATCAAGCCAGCCAAGCCATGTTTGGCAAACTTGATGGCACGACGCGCGAGCTTGGCGAACGCTTTGACATTGCAACCGGACATCTTGAAAAGGTGACAGACGATATTTCGACAAGGCTGGATGGCACAGGCCAACGCTTTGCTGATATTCTGGCCGAAGCCTCGGGCCAAATCTTCAATGATCTGGGTAAAGCCCGTGATGCATTCTCGGAAGGCCTGGGCGAAACCACCATGCAGATATCTGGTCGCTTTGAACAGGAAACCGGATTGCTGGTCGGCCGCATCGACCGCGCGGTGCGGGAATTTGATAATTCTGCAACCTCATCATCTGGCAAGCTGGATGAAGCCGGGCACAAATTTGCCAAGCACGTTGAGACCGCCAACACCTATCTGGCTGATCAACTGGCAACGGCGGCTGTCGATATTGATAGCAGGCTCGAAAGCGTTTCCATGAAGTTGACGGGCAAATTGGAAATGACCGGTAGCCGTATCTCCGAACGTCTTGATGATGTTTCAGCTCTGGTTGAAAAATCCATCGATAAGTTCAACACGGAAATAGAGCAGATGCTGCAGAGCCGTAAAGACTCGCTTGATATATTGGTGAGCGATGCCAACCGCCGCGCTGCCGAAGTTGACAGCGTGATGACAGGCTATGTCAACCTGATCGAAGAATCGCTCACCACCGCCGAAACCCGCGCCATGGGTATCAACCGCATCGTGTCGGATCAAACTGCTGCTGCTTTGGCGCGCCTGGAAGAAGAGTTGCGCAAGCTTGAAACCAATTCGTCGGGTCAAGCCCAACAGGCCGCGCGCGCGTTGCGTGATCAACATGAGCGTGCGCTGGCCAGCATGAATGAAATGCTGTCTTCGACTGCCAGCGATTTCCAGCAGACCGCTCAAGACATGCGCATTACCGCGCAACAAGTGGTGAAGGATATTGATACCGCACGCGCTGAACTCAAACGCGCTGTGATCGATATGCCAGAAGAAACCCGTGTCAACGCCGATAATATGCGCCGCGTGGTGGCTGATCAGATCAGCGCACTCAATGCGCTGGCCGAAGTGGTGCGCAAGCAATCAGGTGGGCTTGATTATTCAGGCCCTGGTTATGTCAGTCCGCGAAGCCCGGGAGGGTCTGGCGTGGGAAAATCTGAGGGCGCCTCGTTCATAGCTCCGGTTACCGGAACGATGAGCGCCCCGAAAGCTGCTATGGAGCGCAACATTCCTGCCCGTGCTGTTGAGCAATCTGCCGCGGCTCGCCGCATAACAGAAATGCCAGCGGCAAGGCCAAATCCATCGGCTCAAGCCATTGGTGCGCTGGCCAAGGAGGTTGATGCTTACACGCAAAAACTTCACGTTTCAGCGCGCGATTTGGTGGAGGCTATTGAAGGCAGCCTGCCGCGCGATTTGGAAAAGCGTTTCGCAGGGTCTGACAAATCAGTTTACACCCAGCGCCTCTATGAAAGCCGCAGCCGCAAATTGGTGAAGGGAATTGAAAGCCGCTATGCTGAAGAGCGCCTGCTGCGCGGCCGGGTGCAAGCCTATAATCGCCTGTTCGAAAAGCTGCTTGATACGCTATCGGAATCCAAAGGCGGCGAAGCGATCATGGAACAGGTTTTAGGCTCGGAACAAGGCCGCATCTATGTGATGCTGGCCGAGGCTGCGGGCCGCATGCCAAGCCAGTCCTAAGCCTTGCGCAAGCTAGACGTAAAAGCCGAAAGCTGGCCGATTGCCGGAAGCTTCACGATTGCCCGCGGCAGCAAGACAGTGGCAGAAACCGTTGTTGTCACGCTGCGTGAAAACGGCTTCATTGGGCGCGGTGAATCCGTGCCCTATAGTCGTTATAACGAAACAGTTCCGCAAGTCGTGGCCAGCCTCGAAGCTGCGCGCGGCAAAATTGAAGCAGGCATGGGCCGTGCCGAATTGGGTAATTTGAATTTGCCAAAGGCTGCGCATAACGCACTTGATTGCGCCTTATGGGATTTAGAGGCCAAAAAATCAGGCACGCCCGTTTGGCAATTGGCACATTTACAAAAGCCCAGTCCAGCAATCACTGCCTATACGCTTAGCCTCGATACACCCGAGGCAATGGCGAAGGCCGCTGCTAATTCTGCGCACTATCCATTGCTGAAATTAAAGCTTGGCCGCGATGGTGATGTGGCACGCTTGGCCGCCATTCGTGAAGCGGTGCCCAAAGCGCGGCTGATTGTTGATGCCAATGAAGGCTGGTCACCCACCATTCTGCCAGCCAGGCTCAATGCTTGTGAAAAATATGGTGTGGAGCTGGTGGAACAGCCCCTGCCCGCAGATAATGACGAAGCGCTGCGTGGCCTTGCCCGCAACACCATCATCTGCGCTGATGAATCGGCCCATGATATTGCTGGCCTCAGCAAACTCATCGGTAAATATGACGCCATCAATATCAAGCTCGACAAAACCGGCGGACTTACCTCTGCTCTGGCATTGGCAACAGCTGCCAAGGCGTTGAATTTTAAAGTCATGGTCGGCTGCATGTTGGCCACATCATTGGCCATGGCCCCGGCTTTTCTGTTGGCGCAGCTGGCAGATTATGTCGATCTGGACGGCCCTCTGCTTTTGGCCAAAGATCGCGATAATGGCATCGAATATAAAAACGGAATTATGTCGCCGCCGCCCCCGGAACTTTGGGGTTAGCCCTGATATAAGAAACGGCAATCAACAGGCCAATGGCAGAAATAAGCGCCATCGCCAGAAAGCCTTTGCCGCTATAGGCATCATAAAGCGGGCCTGACATCCACGTTACCGTTGATAACAGGAGGCCACCAGCCAGTGCTGCATAAAGCCCCTGCGCCGTATTGCGCAAGTTTGGTGGCACATGCATGCGGATGAAATGCATCAAGGCCAAATGGGCACAAGCAAATGAAACCCCGTGCAAAAGCTGCAAGAACAGCGTGACAATTTCATTGGTCACAAAGGCGGTTCCCACCCAGCGGACAATACCGCCGACAAGGCCTACAACCAGCAATCTCTCAACACCCAGCCAATGCACAATCCGACTTGAAAATGCAAAGAAAGCAACTTCCCCCACAATGCCTGCGGCCCATAACAAGCCAATGGTAAAGGTGCCAAACCCCAGACTCGTCCAATAGACTGAACTGAAACTATAAAGCATCG
>JAYVXY010000024.1:0-8734 GCA_043784785.1 Aestuariivirga sp.
CAGCTTCCACAACATGTTGCAGAAGCCCTGCACGGCGCCCACTGGAAGGCCGTCGCTCTTGCGGGTTAACGGCGGCAGGGCATGATAGGCGCGAAAGATGAAGCCTGAGCCGTCGATTAGGTAAAGGTGGTCACCGGGTTTGAGGCTTGAGGGCAGATGCGGCGTGATGGACATGGCTTGCACTATGCCATCCCTTTTCACCGTCCGCCAGCCTTGCGCCAAGCATGGCCCAGGCCGGACGGCGGAACAGGAATGCGGCGCGGGTGTTGCGCGTGGCCCAGAACAGCATCAGCGGCCCGGTGATGCCAGCCAGCGTTGCCATGCCGGAAACGCCTGAAACGCCCAAGCCAGGCAGATAGCGCAGTGCCAAGCCGCGCGTGGTGGCCATGAAAAGGAAAAATGCGAGATAAATGACGATCGAGTTTTGGCCGCAATAGCGCAAGGCAGCCGAGACCCTGAATTTCGACAAGAGCACGCCTGCGGAAACCACAGCCATTGCACCGACCAGACCTAGTCCCAGTGACAGGCCCGGCAATTGCGCAAGGCCGGCCATCACAAAAGCAAGATTCACCATCGCCCAGGCCAGCAGCCCCGCGGAAATCTGCAATTTACCAAAACCACCGACCCATGCGGCCAGGCTGAACACCCGTTTTGCCATCCAGTAGCCGATAAAGAAATAGACGTAACGCGCAGCAAATTCATCGACCAGCGTATAGCCGGTGCTGACATGGGCCATTTCCAGGCCTGCTGCTGCGCCACAGACCATCCAGGGCGGCACGGACTTCAGCGCCTTGGTAAGTGGAAAAAACACTGCCAGCATATAGATAAACCAGAGCGTTCCGAATGGTTCGACAAAGCCTGCGAGATATTCGCGCAGCAGGCCAATTGCCCCTGCGGCCTGATAGATTTCGTGGCCTTTGGTCAGGAACTGGATGGACATCCACAAGACATAGAAATAAGCAAAATGGATCACCTTGCTGTCGAGAAAACCACGCCAGGGCCGGTCAATGCGGCTCGCCAGAAACAGGCCGGATATCAGGAAGAAATCCGGCATGCGGAACGGTCTTGCCCAATCGATAAAGCCATGAAGCGCAGAAATGCTGCCGGCAGCCTTTTCCACGCCCAGAGTCGAATGCATGGCGACCACCAATACAATGCAGATACCCTTGGCATAATCGACCCACGCCACACGCTGTTTCAGCTGTTCCATCTCGCCTGTCCCGAAGCGGCACGCAATCGTGCCTGGGCTGCAAGTTGCAAATTGCGCACCAGTTAGACGTAGGCTATAGCGAACTGGTTAATGCACCCGTAGCTCAGCTGGATCAGAGCGCTGCCCTCCGAAGGCAGAGGTCACAGGTTCGAATCCTGTCGGGTGCGCCAATAAATCATTAAAAAATAAAGCGTTTTTGGTTTTATCTGTGCGTCGATGTTCTAGGCACTGCGCCTGCTCACCGCACGGATAAATTCGGACCGAGCGAAGTGAAAATCCTGGCAACTAAGGTCAAGCTTTGTGTTGAAGTTTTTTTGCCCAATGTTAGCCTGCTCGGGGCAAGGTCAAAGGGGGTTCGATGCAATGTTCAAAAGATTTTTCGTTTCAGCCATTTTGCTATGCGTTGTGAGTTCTAAGTCAGCTTGCGCGTACATTGACGGCAACAGACCTGACCGGCTTTTTCTGAACCAGACGATATGAGAGTATCGAGCTGGAAGGAGAAAGAAAATGCCAAGCGATTAGTTATTCACGAATCAAGGAATCCAAATCTTCCTGATTGTTACGATTTGGTTCGGTTTTTTTCATCGTGCTTTCGCCCAAGATCATTTCCATTGGCCATATCTTTTCAAAATGGCGTTCGCGCCTTCCTTTCATCTTGGAATCTATGTGCACCAGAATATGTTCACCCAGCCAAGCGCCAAGTTCATTGAGAGAGACCCTGAACTGTGTCAGTGTTGGCTTCAAGAATTCGCGGCTTGGGCTATCGTCAAACCCAACGACAGCAACGTCCCGGCCGGGAATAATCTTTGCATCCTGAAACTTGTGATACAATCCAATGGCCATAGTGTTGTCCACGAGCACGATGGCGCTGGGCCTTTCCTTCAATGCAAGAAATTTCTCACCGGTGCGATACCCACCTGCTTCGGTCAACGCTTCTCGCAAAATCAGTTCTTCAGGCAAACTCAATTGATGTTTGCTCAAAGCAACCCGACAAGCATCAACGAACAAATCCCCATAGTTTACGGCGTTTGAGGCGCTGGCGATTGCGATGCGCCGATGTCCAAGTGACACAAGATGTTCTATCGCTTTGTTTGCAACTCCCTCGAAATCCAAGTCAAGCCATGAATGCTTTTTGGCAGTTTGGCTTCGTCCAAAGGCAATGAAAGGCATATTGCGCTGCAGAAGATAGTCGATACGTTTGTCGGTTTTGTAAGTTTGTGAAATGATAATGCCGTCGACTAATCGCCTTTCGACAATGCGCTTAAGGTGTATCAGCGGATCTTCGTCACTGCCACAAAAATGCACAACGAGTTCAAAGCCCCGTTCACTTAAATATGATTGCATCCCATCGAAAATCGACATGAAGAACGCTTCGCCCTTTGTCTCTCTTTCTCGGTTGGTGATGACCATGAAGCCAACAAGACCGGTCGTTCCTTGTCTCAGGCTACGACCCGATTGATTGGGCGAGTAGCCAAGCTTTTGAGCGGCGTCGATCACACGCTGCCTGGTTTTTGCGTTGACGTCTGCCTTGCCGTTGAGGGCGCGCGAAACGGTGCCAATAGAGATGTTGAGATGCTTGGCTAAGTCATGAATATTCAAGAGCTAGATTCCAATCAAAATATGAGGCCATGTTAGAATGGCAACCTACCTATTGACAATGCTCACGGTTAGCGCAAGTATCGTAAACGTTTACGGAGTTAGGCGCTCATCAGAAGCCGCCGCCTCTGGGAGGGACTAAATGTTGTCTGCTATATTGGCTGGTTGCGGTGCCATGAGTGGCGTTTGGTTTGACGCCATTGCGAAAATTCCATCCCTCAAACTGGTAGGGTTGGTGGATCTTGACGCCGGGCGGGCGGAAGCTTCCGCAAAAAAATATAATTTGAATGGCATCAACATCGGCACCAGTCTTCAATCAGTTCTTTCCTCCTCCAGGCCGCAGGTGGTGTTCGATGTCGCTGTCCCCGTGGCGCGGAAAGATCTGGTTCTGACCGCCTTCAAGAATGGATGTCATGTGCTGACTGAAAAGCCCATGGCTTCCAGCATGGCTGACGCGCGTGACATTCTAGAAGGTGTGAAGCGCTATGGCAGGACCCACGCTGTTGTTCAGAACCGTCGTTACCTGGCCAATGTACGCCGTATCCGTAGATTTCTTGATTCTGGCGCCCTTGGGAAACCAACCAGCGTTCACTGTGACTTTTTCATTGGGCCTCATTTCGGTGGCTTCCGCGAAGAAATGGACAATGTTCTACTTATTGATATGGCCATCCATACCTTTGATGCGGCGCGATATATGGTGAATGCCGCTGCCTCAAACGTATATTGCAGAGAATGGAACCCCGCGAATTCTTGGTTCAAGGCTGGTTCGTCAGTTGCCGCAATCTTTGAGCTCAAGAACAGCGTGATTTTCAACTATCGCGGCAGTTGGTGTGCGGACGGCTTGAAAACCAGCTGGGAGAGCACCTGGCGCATTATTTGCGAGCGCGGAACATTGGTGTGGGATGGTTTTGAAGACGTGCGTGCCGAGCGAGCAATTTCAGAACGAGAGGGCATTTTCAGCAAAACTGAGTCTGTTGAAGTTCCGCCATTGAACAAAACCGATAGGGTTGGCGGGCACCTCGGGGTCATTGAAGATTTTGTTGCTGCAATTGAAAATGGCCTGGAGCCTGAAACAAGTGGAACAGACAATATCAAAAGCCTGGCAATGGTGTTTGGCGCCGTTGAAAGTGCCAAATCGGGGAAGCCTATCATTGTCCCAAATTTCGAGGTGCATTGATGAAGCGTCAATTGAAAGATATCCGCATCGGCACCATGGTCAAAGCAAATGCAGTTAACTGTGTTGACTATGTTAAGCAGATTTTGCCGCTGGGTTTTGAGAGCATTCAACCCTTCTTTTGGCAAACTTTGGGACAAGTTGATGTCAGGCGCCTCGCCGCTGAACTGCGAGAAACTCTGGCAGAACAAGATGTCATTGTTAGTGCGTTGGCCATGTTCGGGAACCCCCTCGAAGAAGGCGTCGTTGATCAAGAGACTTTGAAGGGTTGGGAAATCCTGATCGACAATGCCCATCTGTTTGGAACCAGCGTCATTGCCGGATTCACCGGGCGTGTTCGCGGCAAACCACTTGTTGAAAGCCTGCCGAAATTCAAACAGGTTTGGTCAGAACTCGCCAAACGCGCTGAAGACAAAGGTGTGCTTATCGCTTTTGAGAACTGCGCGATGGAGGGAAACTGGGCAACTGGTGATTGGAACATCGCTCACAATCCTGACGCCTGGGAAATGATGTTCAATGAGGTTCCATCCAAGAATCTCGGTTTGGAATGGGAGCCCTGTCATCAATTGGTCTATCTGATCGACCCAGTGCCACAAATTCGGAAATGGGCCGACAAGATTTTCCACGTTCATGGCAAGGACGCAACGGTGCGTTGGGATGTGATCCGCGAGAACGGCATATTTGGACGCTACCCATTCGTGCAAATGCGTACGCCTGGCTTTGGCGATAGCGATTGGACACGGATCATTAGCGAACTGCGTTTGGCGGGCTATCGCGGTGCGATCGACATCGAAGGCTGGCATGACCCGGTCTACCGTGACGAGCTGGAAATGTCTGGCCAAGTGCGTGCTTTGAATTACCTCAAAGATTGCAGGGGAGGCGCAGCTAATATTGCGAACCCCATTTAAACCCTCTGGTCTTGAACGACTGGACAATAACAACACCTGCAAAAGCAGGGTTAGGTCAACAAACAAAAGTGCTCAAAAGCGAGCACGGGAGGAAGTAAATGCTGAAAAGAACTTTACTCTTGGGCGCAACCGCCATTTCGATGGCAATTGTTGGCTCAAACTTTGCTGAATCTGCCGCCCTGCGCGACAAGTTCTGCAAAGATGTACACTTGCGCTTCTTTGTCGGCGGTGCCGAAGGCGACGCATTTGGCTCCATCGTCTATAATGGTGCCAAGCAAGCTCAGAACGACACTGGCGCTCAGGTTGATTTCATTTTTTCGGGGTGGAGTAGTGAAAAGATGGTTCAACAGCTGCGCGAAGCTGTGGCGGCGAAGCCAAACGGCATTGCGATGATGGGTCATCCAGGTGATGATGCTATTATGCCACTTGCGGCAGATGCTTCTAAGGCTGGCATCAAAATGATGTATCAAAACGTTCCTGTGCCTAAGGTCGTCGATAAATTTGGCGGCGGATATGTTGGTGCCCAGCAGGAGCCGCAAGGCCGCGCACTTGGTGTGGAAGCTGTGAAAATGGGGGGCCTAAAGTCGGGCGACGTTGCAATCATGATCGGTCCATTTGCCAATGAAAACCGTGGTGCACGTGAGCGCGGCACGGCCAAGGCCATGGAAGAAGCCGGCGTGAAGGTAGTCAAGATTGACTCGCCTACAGAATGGGCTTCCGATCCAAACCTCGCCTTGCCAGTAATCACCGCTGCAATCCTCAATAACCCAGGCGTAAAAGCGATCGGCTATCCGGGAGGCCAGCTCTTGGGCAATGTGCCGACTTATATGCAGGCTGCCAAAAAGAAGCCCGGCGAAATCTTTAACTTCGGCTTCGATACCAGCCCGCAGATTGTGGACGCGTTCAACGGCGGTTGGGTGCAACTCACGGCAGATCAGCAACCGTTCCAGCAAGGTTACCTTCCGATTCTCAGCTTGTGCGAACAGGTTGTTTATGGCTTGGGCCCGATGAATGTGGATACGGGCGCAGGCTTTGTAACACCACAAAACTATAAGGTTGTTGGAGATCTTGCAAAAGAAGGCCTGCGTTAAAGCAGCCAAAAAGGGTCGCCAACGTTGCTCCTAACGCTGGCGACCAGACTTTGGAGGATGAAAGTGACAGAACGATTGATTGAGCTTCGCGACATCAAGAAGTCCTACGGCAATGTCTATGCACTTGGCGGTGTTAACCTTTGGGTTGACAAGGGCGAAGTTGTAGGATTGCTGGGAGACAATGGTGCGGGGAAATCGACACTCATCAAAGTACTCGCAGGTGCGGTGCGCCCAACAAGTGGCGAAATTCTGGTTCACGGCAAGTCTGTTTCAGGTTGGAATGCGGCGCGTTCGAGAGAGGCTGGTATCGAAACTGTGTTTCAGGACCGTGCACTAGCCGTTCAACAGTCAATAGTACGCAATATTTTTATGGGTAATGAAATTACCAATGGCTTAGGTTTTCTCGACGTCAATCGTGAAGTTGCCGAAGCCAGCAGGCTGATGCGGGAAATCGGGTTCACCTCAAAAGTCTTCTCACCTCATTCTATTGTCGGCCAGCTGTCAGGCGGCGAAAGGCAAGGCGTGGCCATCGCGCGCGCAATCTACAAGCAGGCAGACTTGATTGTGTTGGATGAGCCAACGACGGCGCTTTCCCTCACAGAAACCAACAAGGTTTTTCACTTTGTGCGGCAGGTGAAAGCCAGCGGCAGATCAATTGTGTTCATCGGCCACAACATCCACCACGTTTATGACATCGCCGATCGGTTTGTCGTGTTGGATCGTGGCAAGGTCGCACTGGAGATCAAGCGTAGCGAAGTGAAAGGCGCTGAAGACCTCATCCGCTTCATGGAGCACATTGCCCATCCGGAAACTGCCACAGCCAAGCCCTCTGGCACAAAAACATCGAAAAGAAAGAAGGTTGCGTGATGGCACAGATGCTTGAAGCAAAAGCAGCGGAACAAGCTCAACCCGTGCAAGATTGGAAGCATCCGCAGGAAAATGCATTGCGCAGGTTCCTTTTCGGCAATCGTGCATCATTGGGATCGCTTGGTGTGTTCTTGGCGATGTTGCTTGTCTTTATGATCGCCAACCCAACCGTCTTTACGACCTGGGCCCTCTACAGCTCGGTTCTAACGACACTTCCCGTTGCCATTTTCTTGACCGTGCCATTGGTTTTTATCGTCACGGTAGGAGAAATTGATCTTTCTTTTCCTGCGGTCATGGGTTTTGCAGCTTGGATGTTCGCGCTGGTAGTGCAAGCAGGATACGATCCAATATTGGGATTTGCAGCAGCAGTTGTGACAGGCGCGTTGCTATCGGCTTTTGTTGGCGCGCTTGTTGTTTATGCCAATCTTTCTTCGCTCATAGCGACACTCGGCATGAATTTTGTGCTCCGTGGGCTTATACTCATATTCACCGAGGGCAAGTCAATTGCACTTGTTTCCCTCCAGGATACCTGGGTATTCAAGCTCTTCTCTTCTGAACTCTATGGCGTGCCTGTTCAGATTTACTGGGCTATCGCTTTCACCATTTTCTCGATGTTCCTTTTTTCTCGCCACCGTTTCGGGGCCCATGTTCATATTGTTGGCGACAATCCCGATAGTGCCGCGCAAATGGGCATCAATGTCAAACTGGTGCGGGTTCAGGCTTTCATATTTGTTGGCATCGGCGCTGCCATGGCGGGCGTGTTTTCGACCATGATCAATTTTACCTGGTGGCCGACATCGGGTGATGGATATCTTTTACCAGTTTTGGCATCAGTCTTTGTGGGCGGCACACCGACGTGGGGCGGGATCGGAACTGTTCTCGGCGGTGCCGTCGGCGCGCTCACCGTGTCATTCATTCAAACAGGCATTGTCGGCGCAGGTCTCAGTGGCTTTTATGTTCAGTTCTTCAACGGCCTCATCATTATCCTCTCCCTGCTTGGCCATCGCTGGAACCAAATTCGCTACCGCTGAAGCGATGTTCAGGTTGGCCGGCCCGAGAATTTATACCAGACGCAATGAAAGGTTATTGCATGTTTGATGCCTCGTCGATGCGCCAGTTCTCGATGACAACTTGTACGTCCTTGAGGCTGTAGAAGATTTTGCCATTCAAACATTCATCCCTGAGTTCTTGTCAGTTGTTCCCACCTCTTTGCAGGCAATAGCAATCGTTTTGCCTTGTCCCGGCAACACCCCAATCTGGCGAAGCTTCGTCAAGATCTGTTCCACACTAAACTTCTTCTTCGGCATCTTATTTCTCTTTTCCAGTTCGATACTCATATCGTCTGGTTCAGAAAAAGCCGGTCAGGTCATCTCGCAGGCTCGTACATATCTACGCCAACCTGTTTCTTGTTGTTACCTTGAAACCTGCTCGCGACCGTAAAGCAACAACATGCAAATGATCACCACACCATAAATAATCTGACGTCCAAACTCCGGCATCTGCATGACGGAGAGGATGGATTGCAGCAACGTGATCAACATGACGCCCGCAACAGTGCCAAGATAGCTGCCGCGACCACCCAGAATTGAAGTGCCACCGAGCACGACTGCTGCAATGGCTGGCAGAAGATAGGCATCCCCCATGGATTGCGCAGCCTTGGAAGCATAGCCTGCAAGCAACACTCCGCCGAATGCAGCCAGTCCGCCTGAAATTCCAAACACGGTCATAACCACACGCCTGGTGTTGATGCCGGAAAGATAGGCGGCACGCTCGCGGTTGCCGATGCCATAAATTGAACGGCCAAAAGTGGTGCGGGTTATCAGGAATACCGCAGCAGCACCAATCACAGCCCAGCAAATCACGGAATTAGGAATTGCTGGAATGATGA
>JAYVXY010000025.1:0-25344 GCA_043784785.1 Aestuariivirga sp.
TGAAGCCTAAACGCGAACCACGAGATAATGTTCCAAACTAAAGCGTTGGGATTGTTGTGAATGGGTAATATCCTTGCATGCACGCTCAACAGCATTCCGCTTCCAATCTCGCGGCATTTTCTGTAAATTCCAACCATCCGATAGCGGCAAGCGCATGATGCCCGAGTTAGTGAATTTGGCGCGACATGAAAAGTAAAAATGAGAACTAACAGTTTCACCAAACTATGTGAAATTATCGTTCGACTAGCAGGCTGTCCTTGTTTTAAAATGGATAAACCGTCTTTTAGCGACGGTTCATCTACGCTGCAAGAATGGGTTTCTTAACGTTGCACCAGAATCGGCGTAATGCGCGCAATGGAAACGCGGCGGTTTTCTGGTTCAGCTTCAGCTGTTGGAATTTTCAAGAAGCGTTTGCCGAGTCCTACTGTTCGCAAGTTTTTTTCGGGAATCATGCCATTGTGCTGGCCGTCGGCGCTTACCTATTGTACCCGAATAACTGGAGCGCCACTACGGTGGCCCCGCCAGTAACGCAGAACAACATAACATTGACAGCGCCTGCTGCCAAAAACCCGGATCTTGGCGCTCAGCCAGCTCCTGCTGTAATCACCCCGGTTCCTGCAACGCCTCCAGCGGCAGAAAAAACCGCGCCGGCACACCTGATCCCGCCAAGCCTGCTCAGTAGTTCCGCTTGTTCTTATACCGAACATGATATTGTAAACTGTCGGTGGTTTCTGGCTCCCGCAACCAAATAAAAACCCGTTATCTCAATGAGATAGCGGGTTTTGTTTTTCTGGTAAATGGAATTGGAGGCTGCTTAGACTCAGCTTTTCAGACACTTGGAAAATAACATGGATATCAAGTGTTGTGATGAAACCGCGTTTTGCAGGACACATTTTAATTATAGCCTTGCGTGGTTGGCATGCCAGCAACGGTGCCTTCGTTTGTCGCGGCAACCATCAATGGTACAAAATATTGGGCAAGCCAAGCTGAATTCCGTTGAACCATCCAGCAAACGGGGCATAGTCAAATCAACTTTCAGAAAAAATAACGAAAGTTGGTGTGAGTTGAACTTTAGAACGAGATGACATGAGCATAGATACCAAACAGCGACTCGACATTCACAATTCTGAAGTACCGATTCTGTGCCAGTCTTGCGAGGCTAGGCATGGGGGTATTTGCGGGGCGCTGACAGCTGAGCAATTGCTGAAACTGAGCAAACATACCACCAAGCAAATTATTGAAGCCGAGCAGCAGATTGCTTTTGAAGGTGAAAACACCAAACGCTATTCGAATATATTAAAGGGCGTTGTAAAGCTTTCAAAACTCACTGCCGATGGTCGCCAACAAATTGTTGGATTGCAATTCGCGCCCGATTTTGTTGGGCGGCCATTCAGCAAGGAAAATGATTTTGCGGTGCAAGCTGCCACTGAGATCAAGCTTTGTTCATTTCCGCGCAGTGTTCTGGAGCAATTGACCAACGAGGCACCAGACTTGGAGCACCGGCTTCATCAACAATCACTCAGAGAACTTGGTGAAGCACGCGATTGGATGTTGATGTTGGGGCGTAAATCGGCGGCTGAACGCGTGGCCAGCTTTCTGCATTTCATTGCCCTTCATATCAATCCAGAAGGCAGCGGCGATGGCGGCCTACAACAATTTGAAATCCCGTTGAAGCGCAGCGACATCGCAGATTTTCTCGGACTCACAATTGAAACCGTGAGCCGTCAGATCACTAAATTACGCCAGGCTGGTGTTATCAAGATTGTGAATAATCGCACGGTCGAAATTCCAGACTTGGCGCGGCTGCGGGCACTGACTGAAACGGGTTCAATTGACTAATCGCTAAACAGCCTTCGAGTACTGAAAGGCGCCCGTGTCCAGCCAGCGATCAAACTTGGCCGCGACCAATCGAACCAGCGCCTTGGCTTCCGGTCTGATAATAAAACGATCTTCTTTTATAACACACAGGCCTTCCGTGTCGTTGGCCGCTTTCTCTTGTGCATCTCGCCAAAAAACCTCAGCATCAGGGCCAAACTTGTCGCGTAAATCACCATGGGTAAATGCAAAATCGCACATGAGACGCTCAATAATCCAGCCACTTATGCGGTCCTCTTTGGTCAGTTCGATGCCTCGTGCACCAGCCAGTTTTCCCTCTGCAATGGCCGCAGTATACCGACCCGTTGCAACTTCATTTTGCAAATAGCCGCCTGGAAACCGACTGATCGATGAAGGGCCAAGGCCTAGCATCACTTCACAGGCATCATCTGTGTAACCTTGAAAATTGCGCCTGAGTTTGCCATTTTTGGCAGCAATCGCCAAAGCGTCGTGAGGATTGGCAAAATGATCAATGCCGATTGCTTGATAGTCGGCGCAGACAATGTCATTGGAAGCCTGGGTTGCATCGCGTAATCGATCACTTTGGCTTGGCAGATCAATATCCCTTATCAGTTTTTGGTGAGGCTTCATCCACGGGACATGCGCATAACCAAAAAGTGCAATACGGTCCGGTGCCAGGCTCAAAACCTTGGCTATGGAATTCTGCAGCCTCTCCCGCGTTTGTAAAGGAAGGCCATATAGAGTGTCGATATTTAACGACTTAACTCCGGCCTCCCGCAACATATTCACCACGTCACGCGTCTGTTCAAAACTCTGTGGTCGATTGATCGCTGCCTGCACAGCGGGATCAAAATCTTGCACACCGATACTGGCACGGGTGAGGCCAAACGCGATCAAGTTGGCAATCGTGTCTGATTTTACATCGCTCGGATCAATTTCAACACTTATCTCAGTGGCTTCATCAATCCGACCAAGCTTTTCAAGCGCTTTCCGAATCTGGGTAAGTTCTGGAAGCTTCAGAAGACTGGGGCTTCCTCCACCCAGATGGAGTTTTGAAATCCTCTTTGGTGTACCGAGCTTTTTAGCAAAGAGCCCAATTTCTGCGATCAGTGTTTTGACATATTCGGCAATGGGTTCATAACTCAGCGTGTGTTTTGTATGGCAACCACAAAACCAGCACAGCCGGTCACAATAAGGCACATGGATATAGACCGACACCGCATCAGTTTGTCGCGCAGCATCAAGTAATTTCTCGGTCAACCCAACACTTTCTCCAGATCTGAAATGATTGGCAGGCGGGTAACTTGTATAGCGTGGCAAATTCTGAGGCTGCCGCAAGAGTATGGATTCGATATTGATCGTCATCTGTTAGCTCCAATTTGCTTAGCCAATGGCAAGATGTACTCGCGTTCAAATGCAATATGCCTGCGGATGTTTTCAAAGAAGCCTCTTAACATCCAACCCAGACTTTCGGCTTTGCTGCGATCCATTTCGACCAAATAATCTTGGATGGCATTGTGAATGTCCTGCGCAAAATCTTCATCACCCAGATGCTCGGTTTGGAGCCGTTCGATCGTATCCCTGAAGGCTTTTGTGATGTGCTGGTTTTTCAGAAGAAGTGGGAAGAGCTCATCTTCCTCAAACGCATGGGCCCGCTTCAGCAGTGACGGCAGAGCTTCGGCGGTTTTTTGTGCCGCCTGATTATTGGTCACAACGGGCAAAGAATCAGCAATTGCCTCAAGCTCAACGCAGATCATCAGTTGCCAGTTCAAATAATTTGTGAAATCCACCGCAAGATCACGCGGCCGAATGCCGTCCTCTTGACCCGATTTCCTGTTTTTGACTATTCTTGAAGGGTTCACTGGGCTTGCTTTCGTGCGGCAGTAACTAAAGGCTCTGCTCGGCAACAGCATCAGTTTCGAAAGTTCAGACGTCCTTGATCTAGATCAAAGCCTGGGATCGCCAGAGCTGCAATAAATTTTATTCAAGTGTCTTGCGTTGCGTTTCTTTGCCCGAAAACTTGCCAGAAAGGTTCCTCATATGAAAAACGGTTTCCCCGCCATCGCCGTCGCTTTGGGGACATTTCTGGCGCTTCTCGCCGCGGCACTCGGTCAAGACGAAGCATTTCGCGCCCACATGTGGATCGCTTTTACGGTTTTAGGAATAGCGACGGTGTTGCTATTTCGGCGGGTGGAGTATGCATCCAGCGGCTCTGCTTTAGTGCCGGAAGACACCTCTGGATATCTCGATGGTGTGGTGCGTTATGGTGTGATCGCCGCATTATTTTGGGGCATTGCCGGGTTCCTTGTAGGCATCATTATTGCCTCGGAGCTGGCTTGGCCAATACTTAACCTTGAGCCTTATCTCAATTTCGGTCGGCTTCGGCCCCTCCACACATCGGCAGTGATATTTGCTTTTGGTGGCAACGCCTTGATAGCGACTTCGTTCTATGTGGTGCAGCGCACGACCCGGGCGCGTCTGTGGGGTGGGAATCTCGCCTGGTTCGTGTTCTGGGGTTATAATTTCTTTATCGTGATGGCTGGCACCGGCTATCTGCTCGGCATTACCCAAGGTCGCGAATATGCGGAGCCTGAATGGTATGTCGATATTTGGCTGACCATCGTGTGGGTCTGTTACCTGCTGGTGTTCTTGGGCACATTGGTCAAACGCAAAGAACCACATATCTATGTGGCCAACTGGTTCTATCTTTCCTTCATTGTCACAGTGGCCATGTTGCATGTGGTCAACAATGCTGCAGTACCGGTTTCGTTCTTGGGATCAAAGAGTTATTCGGCGTTCTCGGGCGTGCAGGATGCCCTGGTGCAATGGTGGTATGGCCACAATGCTGTGGGCTTCTTCCTCACGGCTGGTTTTCTTGGCATGATGTATTATTTCGTGCCCAAGCAGGCAGGACGGCCTGTCTATTCTTACCGCCTCTCAATCATCCATTTCTGGGCGCTGATTTTCCTCTATATCTGGGCTGGCCCACATCATCTGCACTATACCGCCCTGCCCGATTGGGCTCAAACACTGGGTATGGTATTCTCGGTGATGTTGTGGATGCCATCTTGGGGTGGCATGATCAATGGCTTAATGACGTTATCAGGCGCTTGGGACAAGCTGCGCACCGATCCAATCCTGCGGATGTTGGTTCTGTCACTCGCGTTCTATGGAATGTCCACCTTTGAGGGGCCGCTCATGTCGATCAAGACAGTGAATGCGCTCAGCCACTATACTGATTGGACGATTGGCCATGTGCATTCTGGCGCCCTCGGTTGGGTGGGCATGGTTTCATTTGGTTCCATCTATCACCTTGTACCAAAACTGTGGAATCGCTCGCGGCTCTATAGTTTGCGGATGGTCAACTGGCACTTCTGGCTGGCCACACTTGGCATTGTGGTTTACGTCTCGGCGATGTGGGTATCGGGCATCATGCAAGGGTTGATGTGGCGCGAATATAATGATCAGGGCTTCTTGGTCTACTCATTCTCCGAAACAGTTGCCGCCATGCACCCCTATTATGTGATGCGCATGTTCGGTGGCCTGCTCTATCTTTTGGGTGCCTTGGTGATGGTTTTCAACGTCTACAAAACCATCAGGGGAGATGTTCGCAACGAAATTTCGATGGGTGCTGAAGCCCCCACCTTGCAGCCAGCAGAATAAGGAGCGCTTCAATGTCTTCGTCGATCGCAAATTCTATCCTCAGCAAGCACAAGAGGATTGAGCGCAATGTTTCCATTCTGCTGGTGCTGTCGTTGCTGGTGGTCACTGTCGGCGGCTTGGTTGAAGTCGCACCCCTGTTTTGGCTCGAGAATACCATCGAGAAAGTGGATGGCATGCGACCCTATACGCCGCTGGAATTGGCCGGGCGTGATATTTATGTGCGTGAAGGCTGTTATTTGTGCCACAGCCAGATGATCCGCCCCTTCCGTGACGAGGTGGAACGTTATGGCCATTATTCGCTGGCCGCCGAGTCAATGTATGACCATCCGTTTCAGTGGGGTTCCAAACGCAATGGCCCTGATTTGGCGCGTGTGGGCGGCAAGTATTCTAATGACTGGCATGTGCAGCATCTTAACGATCCACGCGCTGTCGTGCCTGAATCTGTTATGCCTCCCTATTCATTCTTGGCCGATAGAGATCTCGATCCTAAGGCTATCGCAAGCCATCTTGTCGCCAACGCCCGCGTCGGTGTTCCGTATACGGCAGATATGATTGCCAATGCCGAAGCCGATATGCGCGCACAGGCAGACCCGCAGGCCAAAGGTGCAGAACTGGTTAAACGCTATCCAAAAACTGTGGTCGCCGATTTTGATGGCAACCCCAATCGCTTGACCGAGATGGATGCGCTAGTGGCCTATTTGCAGATGCTCGGAACGCTCGTTGATTTCTCAGCCTACAACCCCACCCAAGATGATCGCTAAGGGGAATTTCGATGCAACTTGATTATACCGTTTTGAGGGAATTGGCCGATAGTTGGGGCTTACTTCTCATGTTCCTGTTTTTTGTCGGGGCCGTTGTCTGGGCAATGCGTCCCGGTGCACAGGAGACCCACGACGATGCCGCTTCCATCCCCTTCAAAGAGGATTAGTTCATGTCGAACTTGAATGAAATTGATGAAGTATCTGGTGTTGAAACAACCGGACACAGTTGGGACGGCATTAAGGAGCTAAACAATCCCCTGCCGCGATGGTGGCTATGGACTTTTTATGCCTGCATTCTTTTTGCAATCGGTTACACAATCGCCTACCCCGCTTGGCCCGGCATTCATGGTGCCACCAAGGGCTGGTTGGGCTGGTCTTCACGCGCCGATATCAGGCAGGAACTTGCCGTTGAGGCGCAAGCCAATGCAGATACCATTAGCAAGATCAAAACAGCCAGCATCACCGACATATTGGCGAATGAAAAGCTGCGCACCTTTGCTGTCGCGGCAGGTGCTTCAACATTCAAGGTAAGATGCGCTGCTTGCCATGGCTCTGGTGCCCAAGGTGGCCCCGGCTATCCCAATCTAAATGACAATTCATGGCTGTGGGGCGGTAAGCCTGACGAGATTTTGCAAACCATAACCCACGGCATCAGGGCGCCTGATGATAAACAGACGCGCGTTTCGGAAATGTTGGCCTTTGGCCGTGACAAGATTCTGGATGAAGGGCAGATCGCGGCGGTGGCAAATTATGTGCTGCAAATTTCCAAGCAACCTTCAGATGAAAAACTGGCCAGTGCAGGCGCAAAGGTGTTTAGCGACAATTGTGCAGCATGCCATGGCGATAAGGGTGAAGGCAAAAAGGAATTTGGTGCGCCAACCTTGAACGATGCGATCTGGCTTTATGGCGGCGATATTGCCTCAATCAAAAGGCAGATCAATACTCCACGTCATGGCGTAATGCCTGCTTGGGGAGACAAGCTCGGAGATGTTGCGGTAAAAGAGTTGGCAGCCTACGTGCATTCATTGGGGGGCGGTGAATAGCAAGTGGAAGGCCAGACAGTATTTGAACGGCAAGACGTTAAAGCCGTTAACACCGGGGCCAAAGCAAGTGGCCCCGGTTTATCGCTTTATGCAACCCGGAAAAAGATTTTTTCAAAACGTGTTGAGGGACATTTCAGGCGGTTGAAATGGCTGATCATGCTGGTTACGCTCACGATCTATTATGTGACCCCTTGGCTACGTTGGGATCGCGGAGCCTATGCACCCAATCAGGCCGTGCTTGTGGATATGGCTCATCGGCGGTTCTATTTCTTTTTCATTGAAATCTGGCCACAAGAATTCTTCTTTGTCGCAGGCCTTCTGGTGATGGCAGGTGTAGGGTTATTCTTGGTCACGTCTGTTGTTGGCCGGGCGTGGTGTGGCTATGCCTGCCCGCAAACTGTCTGGACCGATCTATTCATCGCTGTTGAAACCTTTATTGAGGGTGACCGCAATGCGCGAATTAAACTTGATAATGCGCCATGGACCGGCCGCAAAATTTCCCTGCGATTGATCAAACATATCATCTGGGTTTTGATTGCGGTTGCAACGGGCGGTGCCTGGATATTCTACTTTGCTGATGCACCAACACTTCTGAAAACCTTTTTCACCGGTCAGGCCCCCTTTGTGGCTTATGCCACAGTGGGTGTTCTCACGGCCACCACTTATGTGTTTGGCGGGTTAATGCGTGAGCAGGTCTGCATCTATATGTGCCCATGGCCACGCATTCAGGCGGCCATGCTCGACGAAGATTCACTTGTCGTAACATATAATGATTGGCGCGGCGAACCGCGCAGCCATGGCTCCAAAAAATCACTGGCGCAGGGTCTTTCGACGGGCGACTGTGTCGATTGCAACGCCTGCGTTGCAGTTTGTCCCACTGGTATTGATATTCGCGATGGACAGCAATTGGAATGTATCACCTGCGCCCTGTGCATTGATGCCTGTGACAATGTGATGGAAAAAATTGGCAAACCAAACGGCCTGATTTCATATTCCACGTTGCGTGATTACAATCATAATCTCGCCTTGGCGAAAGATCCTGCAACCGGCTCCATTGCGCCTGGTAGAATTCGCGATGCTTCGGGAAGTTTTTTGAATTCGGTTCGTCATTTCAATTGGCATGTTTTTTTCCGACTTCGCACTTTTATCTATATTGGAATGTGGAGTCTTGTCGGGGTCGGCATGCTCTATCTGTTACTGACACGGGATCGATTGCAAGTGAATGTCCAACATGATCGCAACCCTGTTGCTGTCAAACTGTCCGATGGCTCTATTCGCAATGGTTACACGATCAAAATTCTGAACATGATACCGGAGCCGCGCGTCATCACCCTTTCAATAAACGGTTTGGCCGGGGCAACCATGTCGATTGCGGAAATGCCTGAAGTGCAAGGGCGCAGTACCGACATTAAAGTCGAGCCCGATAAATTGCGCGCCTTGCATGTGTTCGTCACCCAGCCGGCCCAAACAATAAATGCCGGCCAAACCCACTTCAAGATTTTAGCCCAAGATCAGCAATCAACCGAGCACGATAGTTACGATGCTCAATTCGATGTTCCAGGAGCGCCATAATGAAAAACACAAAAGCAATTAGGCCGTTGACCGGCCACCATATGGCGATGATTTTTGGGTTGTTTTTCGGCGTTATTTTCGCGGTTAACATAGTCATGACCGTTTCTGCAGTGCGCAGCTGGACGGGCCTGGTCGTTGAAAATTCATACGTTGCCAGCCAGCAATTCAACGCAGAAACCGCTTTGCTGAACAAGTCCTCGGCAATGGGAATTCTGCACCAACTTCACTATAAGAATGGCACATTAAGCCTCTCATTGAAGACCAAGGATGGGCACGCCACTGATGCCAAAAATATTCAAATCATTATCGGCACGTCCAACAATGGCGAAAATCAAACGCTCGATCTTTTACCTAGTGCAAGTGGCGAATTTATTGCGAACGCAAAACTTGCCAACGGCATCTGGAGTGGAGATCTATCTGCAATCATCAATGGAACCGAAAAATGGAAGCAGCCGATAAGGCTGATTGTCGAGAACAAATAAAATGAGCTGTTGTGCTGGCCCCATTGTTGTTGATCTGGCGCAGGAAACGTCTCTCGCGCAAGACAGGCAACGCCTGAGTGAATTGGAAAGCAGCGCCAAACATCTGCAAGATGGCAGTGTGCTCTACACACTGTCAGTTCCATCCATTCACTGCGGTCAATGTATTTCAACAATTGAAAAAAAGCTTTCAGCCCAGGATGGTGTGGTTTCAGCGCGTGCCAATCTTTCCATGAGACGTGTTGCTGTGACTTTGAAAAATGACCAGCAATCGCCAGGCATTATTTTGAAGACGCTGGATGATCTTGGCTATGCTTCACAGTCAATTGACGACGAAAACCAGTGGCAGGGTGATCCTGAATTCAAAACATTGGTCCGGTCTTTAGCCGTTGCCGGTTTTGCGTCGGCTAACATCATGTTGTTCTCTGTCTCGGTGTGGTCTGGTGCGGGTGACGCCACGCGTGATCTCTTTCATTTTCTGTCGGCACTCATTGCCATTCCTACGGTTATATATGCCGGGCGGCCATTTTTCAGGTCGGCTTTTTCAGCGTTGAAGCACCGTCGCATGAACATGGACGTGCCAATTTCTCTTGGTGTCATTCTTGCAACGCTCATGTCTCTCTATGAAAGCTTCAACAGCGGTGGCCATGCCTATTTTGATGCTGCGGTGTCACTGCTTTTTTTCCTGTTGATTGGCCGCACCCTGGATTACATGATGCGGACCAAAGCACGCGATGCCGTTGGTCGGCTCGGTCGGCTATCGGCAAAAGGTGGCCTCGTTGTTTCGAGCAATGGAGAGGTTGACTATCTGCCGCTTGAAGGCATCACGCCAGGCATGGTTCTGCGCGTGGCGGCTGGTGAGCGCGTGCCAGTCGATGGTACTGTTATTGACGGCGAGAGCGATGTTGATCGTTCATTGATAACGGGGGAGAGTATTCCGCAGCGCGTTGAACTTGGCTCGGGACTCGAAGCTGGCACAATGAATCTTACCGGATCCATTGACATTAGAGCCGAGCGTGACGCCAAAAATTCATATTTGGCTGAAGTGATGCAAATGATGCAAGCGGCCGAAAAGGGTCGCGGTCTTTATGTGCGCGTCGCCGACCGCATGGCAAAACTCTATTCTCCCGCCGTGCATTTGCTGGCCCTTTCAACCTTTGTCTTTTGGATGATTTATTCAAATGGCAACTGGCACATGTCAATCACCACTGCCATCTCTGTTCTGATCATTACCTGCCCATGTGCACTTGGCCTGGCGGTTCCGGTGGCCCATGTGCTGGCCGCATCAAAACTTTTTGGCGCAGGAATCTTGATGAAAGATGGTTCAGCGCTTGAACGTCTGGCAGAGATTGATACTATCGTCTTTGATAAAACCGGCACTCTCACATCGAACGTCGCAAAGGTGCGTGTGTGCAACATTCCGCGCGGAAAACTTTCGTCGATTGCCAGAACCCTTGCCTTGCGCAGCATTCACCCAGCAGCCAGGGCTCTGGCCGCATCGTTGCATGATTTGCCGGTTCAAGATCTTTCATTACTGCATGAGGTGCCAGGATCGGGCGTTGAAGCGCAATCCAATGGCCAGACAGTTCGTTTGGGTCGTTTGGACTGGGTCGCAGAATTAGGTTTGCCTGATCAAGTCACAACACCGCCTTCCGGCCTTGGTTTTGCGATGACCAACTCTCCGCTATACGTCATCCAGCTCGAAGAAACGCTGCGACCAGGCGTATTCGATACGATTGGGCATTTCGAAGATGCTGGCATTCCAAGTGAAATATTGTCTGGTGACAACGAACAGGCCGTGCAAAAAGTGGCACAGGCGGCTGGTGTCACGCATTACAGCTCAGGCCTGAAACCAGGTGAAAAACTTGGTTATCTGAAGTCACTTGCGGCACAAGGCCGAAAGGCGATGATGGTCGGCGATGGATTGAACGATGCACCTTCATTAATGGCTGCTCATGTTTCAATGGCCCCTGCCAGTGCTTCCGACACCGGACGCATGGCGGCTGATTTTATCTTCACAAGGGATAGTCTGTCGGCGGTTTGGCAAGCCCATCAGATTGCAAAGCAGGCTAAACGTATCGTGAAAGAGAATTTTGCGCTCGCAATTATTTACAACATTGTTGCCGTGCCGCTTGCCATGTCTGGCGCGCTCAATCCGTTTATTGCTGCACTTGCCATGTCCACATCGTCGATCCTGGTTGTGGGAAATAGTCTGCGGTTACGATTGACCCGTTTGGAAGTTTCGAAATCACTGGAAAAACTATCGCCAAATCGACCCAGCACAACAAGGGGGGCAATTGCATGATCAGCCTTGCAATTCTCATTCCTGTCGCTCTTGGTCTCGGCTCGCTCGGGCTTGCCGCATTTCTATGGTCGGTCAAATCTGGACAATATGATGATTTAGAAGGCGCTGCTGTGAGAATACTGGATGATGACGATACTCCCAAAAAAAACGAATGAAGTGTCGGGTGGTGGCAGTCTAATCACCTAAAGCGGTTTTCCGAGCATTGTTCAAAACGCTTTCGACGTGTTCGGCAATCGCAAATAGTTTCGCATCTGATCCCGCAGGGGCCATTAACATCAGTCCAACTGGGGCCTCACCAGTATCATTGATGGGAATAGTTATCGCACAGAAATTCAGAACATTTGCAATCAGGGTATTGCGCAGCACTCTTGTATTCGCTGCAAAAAAAGCCTCATCATTTGCAAGATCGACAAGCACAGGCGGGATGCAGGCTACAGTTGGCAAAACGATCGCGTCATAAGCCGCAATCTGGGTTAAGATGCTTGTGCGCAACCCCATGATTTTCTGCAATGCCGCTTCATAAGTGGCTTTTGGAATGCCCTCTGCAGCACGAATGCGCTTTGCGACGCGTTGATCCATATCCGCTTCGTATTTCAGCAATGCATGATGGCTTTCATAGCATTCAAACGCAGAGATGCGGCCTTCCGCCAACAATGCACCAGGCTGCGACCAGTCCACGCCTTGGACATTTTTCAACTCAAAATCAGCGTGTGAAAGTCTGACAACGGCGCGCTCATAGGCTTGACTGACCGTTGCATCCAGATCGCCCAAAACATGGCCCGAAGCCAAACCAAGTACAGGGCGTGTGATGTTAGGTGCTTTCAGGTTGCTCGCACTCATAATCCTGTCAAGAAGAGCGCAGTCACCAACGGTTTGGGCCATCGCCCCCACCGAATCAAAACTATGAGCCAGCGGGAACACGCCGTCTTGCGGAATGCGTTCAGCCGTTGGCCGATAGCCCACAATGTTGCAAAACGCTGCGGGAATGCGCGTCGATCCGCCTGTGTCGCTGCCGATTGCAGCCATGGCCATCTGGTCACTAACAGAAACAGCACCTCCTGCTGTTGATCCCCCCGGCACATGGCCCACCGACCTGTTGTAAGGTGACAATGGTGTTCCATAATGCGGGTTCATGCCAATACCAGAAAAAGCAAATTCGGTCATGTTGGTGCGCCCCATCAACACTGCACCTGCGGCTCTCAACCTTGCAATTGCTGTGGCATCCTTGGTTGCGGGTTTCTCATTTGCCAGAATGCGCGAACCGGCCGTGGTGACCTGACCTTCAACATCAAACAAATCCTTGACTGAAATCGGTATGCCACACAGCAAAGATGTTTCACCATTTTGTATGGCGGCATCGCACTTGCGGGCATCTGCTAAAACCTGTTGTGCATCGACATGAAGAAATACACGCGCACCTTCGCCAGTTGGATCGCTGATGCGAGCAAGGCACTCTTGCGCAAGCTGCACGCTGTTCACTTCGCCTGCACGAAGTGCCCGTGCCGCAGCATTGATTGAGTTATATCGGTTCATGTTTGTTACTGCTTTTTGTAAGGATATTTAAACATGCTTGATTTATTTGGCATCAATCACTCACTCCCACTCTGCAATCAAGTCCTTCACTTCGACCTGATCACCGATTTTGACATTGATGGATTTGAGGGTGCCATTGCGTTCAGCGGTCACGGCTGATTGCATCTTCATGGCTTCAAGTTGCAGGATGATGTCACCTTTGAGCAGCTTCTTGCCTGGGGATGCGATTACAGTGATGACAAGACCCGGCATTGGCGCACCGATATGGTCGGGGTTGCCATCTTGCACTTTGGACCTCGCTGCGGTTTTGGCTTTGGCACTACGATTGGGCACGCGGATTTCGCGGGGCTGGCCGTTGAGTTCGAAAAAGACTTTGACATCGCCCGTGTCCAATGTGGCGCTGACGGTTTGCAAAACAATTTCGAGGCGCTTGCCGGGGTCAATCTCAGCGGTGATCTGTTCGCCGGGCTTCATGCCATAGAAGAATGCGGGGGTGGGCAGACTGCGCACTGGTCCATAAAGCCTATGGCGCGTGCGATAATCGATGAAGACCTTGGGATACATAAGATAGCCATTGAGGTCTTCGTCATCAATTGCTTCATCTTGATTGTCCTCTACACCGACTTTGAGATCGGCTTTGAGCTTGGCCCGCACAGCTTCCAAATCAGTTGGGGGCAAATGAGCACCGGGGCGATGGGTGATTGCGGTTTGGTCCTTCAACACTTTTCGGCTGATGGCTTTAGGCCAGCCACCTTCAGGCTGTCCAAGATTGCCCTTTAACATATCAACCACCGAATCGGGGAAGGTCACATCAACATTTGGGTCTTCAACCTGCGCACGGCTCAAGTTTTGCGACACCATCATCAAGGCCATATCGCCAACAACTTTGGATGATGGGGTCACCTTCACAATATCACCAAAGATCATATTGGCATCGGCATAGGCTTGGGCCACCTCTGACCAGCGCTCTTCCAAGCCTAAGCTTCTTGCCTGCGCCTTGAGATTGGTGAACTGGCCACCGGGCATCTCATGGAGATAGACATCTGATGCAGGTGCCGACAGGCCACTTTCAAAGGCCGCATATTGGCCGCGCACTTGTTCCCAATAGCTGGAAATATCGCGGATGGCTTTGATATCAAGGCCAGTGTCCCGTTCCGTGTGGCGCAGGGCTTCGACGATGGAACCCAGACAAGGCTGGGAGGTGCCGCCAGAGAAGGCATCCATGGCCGCATCGACAGCATCCACTCCAGCATCGCAGGCGGCCAAAACAGTTGAGGCGGCAATACCGGACGTATCATGGGTGTGGAAGTGGATGGGAAGGCCCACTTCGTCTTTCAAGGCCTTGATCAATACGCGCGCTGCTGCGGGTTTAAGCAGGCCCGCCATATCCTTGAGGCCCAGCACATGGGCCCCGGCCTGTTTTAACGTCTTGCCCATGCGGACATAATAGGCGAGATCATATTTGGCGCGGGCCGGATCGAGAATGTCACCCGTGTAACAAATCGTTCCTTCGCAGATTTTGCCCGACTCCAACACCGCATCCATGGCCACGCGCATATTTTCAACCCAGTTCAGCGAGTCAAACACCCGGAACACATCAACACCAGTCTTAGCCGCTTGGCTGACGAAGGATTGAACCACATTATCGGGGTAAGTGGTGTAGCCAACCCCATTTGCCCCGCGCAACAACATCTGGATCAAATGATTGGGCATCAGCGCGCGCAGGTCACGCAGGCGCTGCCACGGGCATTCCTGCAAAAAGCGGTAAGCCACATCGAAGGTCGCCCCACCCCAGCACTCAACCGAGAAGAGTTGCGGCAAATTGGCGGCATAGGCTGGGGCCACGCGTAGCATGTCGATGGAACGCATCCGTGTGGCCAGCAGGCTTTGATGGCCATCACGCATCGTGGTATCGGTCACCAGCACTTGGGTCTGCTGCGCCATCCAGTCGGCGACTGATTGTGGCCCTTCCTTCAGAAGTTTTTGCCGCAACCCATCAGAGGCTTGGCCATTGGCTTTGGGAGCGCGCGGCAGATGCAGCCTTTCAATAGGCTTCACCCGGCCCACCGTCTCAGGATGACCATTCACCGTAATGTCGGCAATGTAGGTTAAGATCTTGGTGGCCCGGTCACGGCGCTTTTTAAACACAAAGAGTTCGGGCGTGGTGTCGATAAACTTGGTGGTATAGGTGTCATTGAGAAAGCTTGGATGCTTCAAAAGATTTTCGACAAAGGCGATATTGGTTGAAACACCCCTGATGCGAAACTCGCGCAGTGCACGGTCAATGCGGGCAATGGCCTTCTGTGGGGTTTGCGCCCAGGCGATCACTTTAACCAGCAACGAGTCATAATGGCGGGTGACCACACCGCCCGCATAGGCGGTGCCGCCATCAAGCCGGATGCCAGGGCCTGTGGCTGCACGGTAAGCGGTCAACCTGCCATAGTCAGGAATGAAGTTGTTCTGCGGATCCTCGGTGGTGATGCGACACTGGATGGCGTGGCCAGAGAGTTTGACTTCGGCTTGCGAAGCCACACCTGTTGCATCCGCCAGCGTTGCTCCTTCGGCAATCAGGATTTGCGCTTGGACGATATCAATGCCGGTCACCGCCTCGGTGACCGTATGTTCCACCTGCACGCGCGGGTTCACTTCAATGAAGTGGAAGTGCCCCGTATCCATATCCATCAGGAATTCGACCGTACCCGCACATTCGTAATGAACATAGGCGCATATTTTGCGGCCCAACTCGCAAACCTCGGCGCGCTGCGCATCGGTCAGATAAGGTGCAGGGGCACGCTCAACTACTTTCTGGTTGCGCCGCTGCACGGTGCAATCACGCTCATACAGATGGAAAAGATTGCCGTGCTTGTCGCCCAGAATCTGCACCTCAACATGGCGGGCCCGTTCAATCATCTTTTCGAGATAGCCTTCGCCATTGCCAAAAGCCGCTTCCGCTTCGCGCCTGCCCTCATGCACCTTGGCTGGCAGTTCTTCTGGATTGGTAATCGCCCGCATGCCACGCCCGCCACCGCCCCAAGAGGCTTTGAGCATTAAGGGATAGCCAATAGCCGCCGCCTGCCGCTTAACCTGCTCCATATCATCGCCCAGCACTTCAGTGGCCGGAATGACTGGGACACCAGCAGCAATCGCCACTCGCCTGGCACTGGCCTTGTCACCCAGCGCTCGCATGGTCTCAGCCTTGGGGCCGATAAACACAATGCCGGCAGCAACACAGGCATCAACAAATTCTGGGTTCTCTGACAGCAAGCCATAACCGGGGTGAATTGCATCAGCGCCCGATAATTTGGCAACCCGGATAATCTCTGGGATCGAGAGATAGGCCCCAACCGGCGATAACCCCTCGCCAATCTGATAGGCTTCATCTGCCTTAAACCGGTGCAGCGAAAGCTTGTCTTCCTCGGCAAAAACCGCCACCGTCAGCTTGCCCAGCTCATTGGCCGCTCGCATCACCCGAATGGCAATCTCGCCACGATTGGCAATCAGAATTTTGGAGAAAGTTTTCACAGTGTTGATTTCCATAGCAAGCGGCCAAAATTGCGCCACTTGAAAATCTAGTTTACGATCCTCGCTTCGGTCGCGGCGCGTAGCTCGGCTTCGGTCACACCATCAGCCAGCTCGATGATCTTGAGCCCGCCCGGCACAACATCAAGAACCCCAAGATTAGAGATGATGCGGTTCACCACAGCTTTGCCCGTCAGCGGCAATGAACAAGCTTTGAGCACCTTGCTTTCACCAGCCTTGTTGGTGTGATCCATCACCACCACCACACGACCAACACCTGCTACCAAATCCATGGCTCCGCCCATGCCTTTGACCAGCTTGCCGGGGATCATCCAATTGGCGAGATCGCCATTTTCCGCCACTTCCATGGCACCCAATATGGCCATGGCAATTTTGCCGCCACGGATCATGGCGAAGCTTTGCGATGAATCAAAGAAAGCCGTTTGCGGAAGCTCGGTCACGGTTTGCTTGCCCGCGTTGATCAGATCGGCATCTTCTTCGCCTTCAAACGGAAATGGCCCCATGCCCAGCATGCCATTTTCCGATTGCAAGGTCACTTCAACACCCTTTGGAATGTAATTGGCGACCAATGTGGGAATGCCAATGCCGAGATTGACATACCAGCCATCTTGCAGTTCTTTTGCGGCCCGTTCGGCCATTTGGTTTCTGTCCCAAGCCATTATTCTATCCTTTCTTGGCGCGAATGCTTACGCAAGCGAGCTCTCCTTCTTGCGGGTGGTGCGCTGTTCAATGCGCTTTTCATGTTCACCCTGAATAATGCGGTGCACATAGATGCCGGGCGTGTGGATCATATCCGGATCGAGAGAACCCAGTGGCACAATCTCTTCCACTTCGGCCACGCAAATCTTGCCGCAAGTGGCCGCTGGCGGATTAAAATTCCGCGCGGTTTTGCGGTATACGAGATTGCCCGATGGATCAGCTTTCCAGGCCTTCACAATCGCAAGATCAGCAATGATGCCACGTTCCAGGATATAGGTTTGGCCGTTGAATTCTTTATGCTCTTTGCCTTCGGCGATCAGCGTGCCCACACCCGTCTTGGTATAAAAGCCCGGAATGCCAGCACCTCCTGCCCGCATCCGCTCAGCCAATGTGCCTTGTGGGTTGAATTCGACCTCAAGTTCTTTCGACAAAAATTGCCGCATAAATTCGGCATTTTCACCAACATAGGACGACATCATTTTCTTGATCTGTCTGGTATCCAAAAGCTGGCCCAAGCCAAAGCCATCTATGCCGCAATTGTTTGAAGCCACAGTCAGGTTTTTGGTGCCGGCTTTTTTGATCCCAGAAATCAGCAATTCTGGAATCCCGCACAGGCCGAAGCCACCTGCCGCAATCAACATGCCATCAAACAATACGCCATTCAGCGCTTTATCGGCATTTTCAAAGATCTTTTTCATTTGCTCTCCCGGCGAAACTCAAATTGCTGATCATCGATGCTCTTTCGCAATTGTCTAGCAATGCCACAATCATTTATGCAAGCCTGTTCTGGCCACGACTAATCCGCGCCAAAAAGCATCAAATGGGACGCGGCTGACGCAATAATCCAGCGCCAGTTCAGCCGCCTAAGAAACGCGCGATGAACTCTTTGCTTGGATAAGAGTCGGCAGGGAATTTCATTTTGATCTGTTCGGCTTTCACGGCGGCTCTGGTGCCAGCGCCAATCTTGCCATCAGATTTGCCGACATCATAACCCAAGCTGGTCAATTTATTTTGCAGCGCCACCACGTCTTGATAGCTTGGTACATTGACAGCACCTCTGCCATTACCGACCATTGGTGCGCCTGCGATGCGGGTGGCAAGATAGGCTGCCGTGGTCGAGTAGACCAAGCTTTCATTCCATTTCAGATAGGCTGTGGTGAAATTGCTATAGGCCAAAAAGGCCGGGCCATTTTTACCCATGGGAAGAAGCAAAGCAGCAGGCATGGCATCAGACTTAATCGGCTTGCCTCCAGCCGCCATAACACCCCATTTGGCCCATTCGGCTCTGCTGTGCTGGATGGCAAGGTCGGCTTGGTCCCAAGGTAAATCAGTTGTCAGTTGCACTTCCTGCAACCAGGGTTGTCCCGCTTGCCAGCCGCCCTTTTTCAACAGATTGGCGGTCGAGGCGATCACATCTGGAATTGAATCACGAAGGTTGCGGCGGCCGTCACCGTCAAAATCAACGGCGCTTTCATTATAGTCATAGGCCATGAATTGGGTTTGGCCAATTTCACCAGCCCAAGCACCTTGCATCTCAGCAGGCGAGAGATCGCCATTTTGAATCAGCATCAGTGCTGGAATTATTTGCGGCCGGAATTTTTCAGGTCGCCTGCAATCCCACCCCAGAGTCACCAGTGCCTGAACAGTGGGTGAGTGGCCAATATCCGCACCAAAATCGGTTTCCAGCGCCCAAAATGCTGTAATCACCGGTGCCGGAACACCATATTGCTTTTGCACAGCATCAAAAGTCGCCTTGTTCTGCTGGATCAAGGCCCGGCCCTTGGTGATGCGCCCATCCGTTGCCATGCGGCCCGCAAATTGCAAAAAGCTTTGGGCGAAAACATTTTGTGCGCGGTCGCGCTTGATGATGGCTGGATCATAATGAACCGTGTCGAGTACGGCCAAGGCCTGACCATTAATGCCCGCTTTTTCCGCCTGTTTTTTAATGCCCGCCAGAAATCCTGCAAAACCCTGCTCGGTATTGCCACAGGTTGCGGCCTGCGCTGCCCCAGATGCCAGCTGCGCTGCCAAAAGGACGGCGGCCAAAGATTTCATTCGCATTCAAAATACTCCAATTGATTCGCTCAGGTGACGCAGTGGAGCGTTATTCATGCACTTCGTCAATTTCAAGTCCGTGGCGGATGGCGTGCTTGCAATCGGCGATGCTGTGGCCATAACCGACCGTCGGTTTCTTGATGCCAAAGCGGATCAGTTCGCGGCGCACATGAACCGATGCGCCAGTTAAAAACACTCGCGCATTCAGTTTTTGGGCTTTGTTCAAGAAGCCATGCAGGGCATGAGCCGCCGAATAATCCACAAAGGGGACATTGGCGAAATCAAGAATGAAGCCTTTGGGCGCGCCATCTATGCGTTCAAGTGTTGCGGCCACCGTGCTTGCAGCACCAAAGAAAAACGCGCCTGAGACATGCTGCACGATGATTTCCGAATCCGGATCATCTTCATCTTCCACTTTTTGCACTGTCACGGCATTGGCCATGCGGTGCATGAATACGAGTGCACCGAGTGTAACACCCACCACAATGCCGGTTGTTAAATCCTTGAAGACCGTGAGCAGGAAAGTCACCAGCAGAACCGCCGCCTCGCCACGCGATGCGGTGAGCAGCGATTTAAATTCGGCTTTCTCGGCCATATTCCAACAGACCACCGCCAATATCCCCGCCAAAGCGGCCAGTGGAATGAACCCCGCCAGTGGCGCGGCCACAATCATGAAAATAAGCAGGAACACCGAATGCAAAATGCCTGCCATTGGGCCATGGGCACCGGCCCTCACATTTGTCGCGGTGCGCGCAATCGTGCCTGTGGCAACGATACCACCGAATAAGGCGGAGAAAATATTGGCAATACCTTGGGCCACAAGTTCGGTGTTGGAGCGATGCCTTCTGCCGCTCATGCTGTCGGCCACAACGGCGGAAAGCAACGATTCAATGCTGCCCAGCAATGCAATGGTAAGGGCGTCCGGCAACAAATTCATTATTTTGTTGAGGTCGAAAACCGGCAGATGCGGGGCTGGCAGGCTGCGTGGAATGCCACCAAACCGACTAGCGATGGTCTCGGCATCAAAATGAAAAAGATAGGCGACCACTGATGTGAGAACCACCGCAATCAGAAACCCTGGCCAGCGTGGACGCCATTTGCGAAACACCAGAATGATGGCGATTGTACCCGCTGCAACTGCAAAGGCTTGGGCATTGAAACTGGGCAAGGCCTGCCACAGCATTTGCAGCTTTGGGAGCAGTGCGCCTGGCTCTGCACCCGGCAGTTTCAGCCCCAGCAGCTCTTTGATCTGGCTGGCAAAGATGATGATGGCGATGCCAGAGGTAAAACCCACCGTCACTGGATGCGGCACATATTTAATATAGGAGCCAAGTTTGAATGCTCCCACCAAGAAGACAATCACCCCGGCCATCAATGTGGCAAGCAACAGCCCATCAAATCCTTCACGATCGACGATGGAGGCGATGACCACAATGAAAGCGCCAGCAGGTCCGCCAATCTGAAAGCGGCTGCCGCCCAAAGCTGAAATGATGAAGCCGCCAATGATGGCTGTGAACAGGCCTTTGTCGGGTGATACATGCGATGCAATGGCAATGGCCATGGAGAGCGGCAAAGCCACAATCGCCACGGTAAGGCCAGCAATGGCATCGGCACGAAAGGCGCTAAGCCCATAGCCTTCCTGAAACTGGCTTATAAGTTTTGGCGCAAAACTGCTCTCGGGGCGGTTGTCGGCTTTAGGTACGGTGGTGGTCGCGTTCATGTGCAACAGGTTACAAGAGGCCTGCAGTTTCCCGCAAGCCCCTTGTCCCTGGAACTGGTGAAATCAGATCCATACATATCTGCTGCGGCTTCGGACCGGGGGCGATACCGTTACCGCGCAAGCACAGATCCCTTCAATTCAACCAGACCCAGCTCGAAATTTACCCAAATCCTTTCTCGCAAATTGTGAGATTAACCTCGGATAACCTACAATGAGACTGAAAACTTGCAATAATTAGTTGCAAACACATTACAATTATCGTTTTGCGCCGTCTAAGTGGCGATCAGTTTCTTCAAAAGCGTCAAAAGCTTGAAGATTCTCTCATCTTTCACCGAATCTTTGTGCAGCGCCAAGACCGCGCAAGATGCCAGAATCAACCCATCATCGAGAATCTTAAGCGCATTGGCCTTGAGTGTTGCACCACTGGTGGTGATGTCAACGATGAGTTCTGCCGTGCCAGCCGCCGGAGCACCTTCGGTGGCACCGAGGCTTTCGACGATCCGGTAGCCGGTTATGCCTTTGTCGGCAAAAAAGCGTCGCGTGATATTGAGATATTTAGTAGCGACTCGCAATCTTCTGCCATGATGAGCATAAAACTGCTCCGCCACATCATCCAAATCTGCCATAATGGCCACATCAAGCCAGCATTCGGGAACCGCAACCACCACATTTGCCGGCCCAAAATTCAAACGCAAAGCGACATCGGCAACATCATTGCCCGGCGCAACCGCCTCGCGCAGCAAGTCCTCGCCCGTTATCCCTGCATCAATTTTTCCGTCTCTCAAGTTAACGGCGATTTCTGAGGCCGACAAAAAAGCGATTTCGATGTTGTGGAGTCCTAACAACCTTCCACGATAGCCGCGATCGGTGCCAAAGCGTTCAATCTTCAATCCGGCGCGCTCGAACAGCTCGTTGGACTGTTCCATCAAACGGCCTTTGGAAGGAATGGCGACAGTCAATAATTTCATGACATCACCGCCAGCAAACGATCGGTGTGGATGGCGCAGCCAACAGCCGGGATGGGATTGGCAGCGCCTAAATCCTGCAACAGCCCGTCATAGCGGCCGCCGCCGGCAACGGAAAGCGGCGCGTTACGCGCCTCAACTTCAATCTGAAACACCAGGCCTGTGTAATATTCAAGCTCACGACCAAAATCAGCGCTGAAATGAAACCGGCGCGGGTTAAGGCCTTGGTCTTCAAGTGCTGCGATGCGTTTTTCAAACTGGGCAATGGCCCCGGCAAATTTGGGGGTGTTGCTGATCTTGGCAATCTTGGCCCCCACTTCAGTCAGCGGCCCAGAGATTTGCAAATAACTTTCAATAGCGTTCACCATGTCGCGCACCAGAGGTTGCTCCGAGCGGTCGGCCAGCTTTTCAGCAAGGCGCGAAGCAATGTCCTCAACGCTTCTCTGCGTGACCAGATTCAAATCTTTGGCCGCCAGCAATTTTGCGGTTTCCACAACCGCATCTCGCCCATCCAGCGCATCGATGTTCTCAGAAATGCTGCTGCGCTGGTTGCGCGCGGGCTTGGCGAAAGTTTCGAGCAATGAACGAAACGCAGCAGGCCGCCAGAATTGGTGGCGCAATCTGCGGCGCCAGCGTTCCGGCATGGGCATGTCATCAAGCAACGCATTGAACAAGCCCAGATCACCCAGCGAAACTTTAAGGCCAGAAAGACCAGTGGCCTCTAAGGCGCTCACCGCCAGTTTGATCACGCGCGCTTCTGCGGCGATGTCGGCCTTGTCGCCAAACCATTCAAGACCGGCTTGGGTGAACTCCTGCGGGGATAGCAGCTCATCGGGAAAGCGAAAGGCCGGGCCCAAATAGCAATACTTTGACTCGATCTCTGGCTGCTTGGCATGGCTCAAATGATAGCGGCAAGCGGGCACGGTGAGATCGGGTCGCAAGCACAGTTCATTGCCTGCCGGATCATTGAACACAAAAGTCCTTGCGCGAATGTCTTCACCGGAACGTTCCAGAAAAATATCGGCAGGCTGAATAATATCAGGTGCAATCTGGTCAAACCCCGCCCGCTCAAACACTGCCATGATGGCAGCGTTCTGGCGCTCCAAAGCCTCGCGCTCAAATCTGGATTTACCGGCCATTTATTGTGTTTCCTTCTTTCTCCCCATGAGGGAGAAGGCAAATGACGCAAGGGAAGAAAGTTGGAATGTATTCCCCACTTTAAATCCGTCATGCCAGCGAAGGCTGGCATCCCGCTTCTTTTGTTCCGCACTGTCACAGACAAGCTGGATCCCAGCCTTCACTGGGATGACGGGTGGAGGGAGTGGTGCGAAAGGCCACTGGTTCATTTCCGCCCCAACATCTCACGAACCGTCTCAACCAATTTATCCTCAGCCACCGAAACCTGCGCCAAGCGCTGCGAGGCATATTCCTCGCGGGTTTCAATACTCGAAGCAAGTTCAGACCCAAGGCGCAAATCTTTAATCGTTACCTTTCGAATTTTAGGATCAAGCGACACCTCACCATTGGAGTCCTTAATCTCATCACCGCCTTGAATCACCACAAGTGGGCTGCCGCGCTTGTCGGCATATTTCATCTGCTTGCCCATATTGGCCGCACCAAGGCTCATCTCGGCGCGAATGCCAGCGGCGCGAAGCTCTTGCACCATGCGGTAGTAATCACCTTGGCGATCTTTATCCATCACCGTCACAACAACGGGGGCGAGTGTGTCTTGCGTGGTGGCATTGCCAACAAGTTTCAGCGCCGCATAAAGCCGCGACACGCCGATGGAAAAACCTGTGGCCGGAACCTGTTGCCCCGTAAACCGCGCCACCAGATCATCATAACGCCCTCCACCGCCCACCGAACCGAAGCGAACTGGTTTGTCGTTTTCATCTTTGGTTGGAATAAGGAGTTCACACTCGAAAATCGGGCCCGTATAGTATTCTAAACCACGAACGATTGAGGTTTCGAAAAGAATTTTGTCGTCGCCGTAACCTGCCTCTTTAACAAAGGAGTTCATCTGAATAACTTCAGACAAGCCATCTGCAAAAGAGGCATTAGCGATGCCGATCTCTTTTAAGACTTCGATTGTTTCTGAACTATTGCCGCGCCTACCAAGTTCTTCAAGCGCAGGCCTATTGAATACGCCAAGTACAAATCGAATAACCTTGTTGATCGCATCGGCAGATAGCCCTGCTCCTACCGTATGATCTCCTGACTCGTCAGTACGACCTGGGCCAAGCAATTGTTCCACTCCAGAACGCCCGAACTTATCCCATTTGTCTATCGCACGGAGGACAGTCAGTCTGCGGCCAATATTTGTAGGGCCTCCAATGCCAATGTCCTCCATCAATCCGTCAAGCAACTTTCTGTTGCTATATCGAATAATGTATTGCCCCTTTGGAATCCCCAGCGCCTCCATCGTGTCTGCCGCCATCATGCACACTTCGGCATCGGCGGCGGGTGAGGAACTCCCCACCGTATCGGCATCAAATTGCATGAACTGCCTAAACCTGCCCGGCCCCGGCTTTTCATTGCGGAACACCCAGCCTTGGCGGTAGCTGCGAAACGGTGTGGGCAGCTTTTGAAAATTCTCGGCCACATAACGCGCCAGTGGTGCGGTTAAATCATAACGCAGGCTCAGCCACTGCTCATCCTCATCCTGAAACGAAAACACGCCCGCGTTTGGCCTGTCTTGATCCGGCAAAAACTTGCCCAGCGCATCGGTATATTCAATGAACGGCTGTTCCACCGGCTCAAAGCCATAGGATTCATAAACCCGCTGAATGGTGGCCAGCATGGCTCTGGTGCCGCGAATTTCATCGGCATCAATATCACGAAACCCCTTGGCCACGCGGGCTTTGGGGCGGGATTGTTTATCGTTCGGGGCCATGCGATCCTCGTTTGTTTGAGGCGCTTCTAATGCAAGCACGTTCAAGGGGCAACCCAGCTTCCGGCGCAACCAGTCAGCCAAAAATGTGAAGAATCTGAAAAGCAGAAACTTTCCATCCAATCCCTCACAAAGGTCATTTCCAAACACCAACAACAAGTTCCAATCCTTTCTTCATTCTCACGAAAGGAATATAAGAACAAAATAGGAACAAGTCAAGTGGTAATAGGAATTTATTTTACTATCTCCCTCCCCAACACTTGGGGAGGGCCGGGGTGGGGCT
>JAYVXY010000026.1:0-25337 GCA_043784785.1 Aestuariivirga sp.
ATTGTCAGTGAATTTTGGCGCGACGCGCTGCTTGGCATATTGATCATGCTGTCGGTCACCGCCGACACGATCATGACGCGCTCATTCACCCGCCTTGGCCGTAAAAAAACTCTGTCTCCTGAAACTCAGAAAATGCCCATACAAGCGGCCAAGAAATAGGAGCAGTCACATGGCAATTTTGCGCACAGATAAATTGGAAACCGGCCCACTGGCTTTCTTGAAAACCTGGGAAGGCCTGTTGTTGGGAATCTTGATTTTGACAATTGTGGTCAATGTGATCATGTCTCCGGAATTCCTGACGGTTCAAAACCAGATCAATCTGTTTCAGCTTTCAATCGAAAAAATCACTGTGGCATTGGTCATGACGTTTATCATCATCAGCGCCGAGATTGATCTGTCGGTGGCTTCAGTCATGGGCCTGTCGGCTTGTGCCTTTGGTGTGATGGTTCACAGCGGAATGCCAGCGGGCTTTGCCATTGTGATATGTTTGCTGGTGGGCGTTGCAGCGGGCGCCATCAACGCGTTTTTCATTGCTTATGTTGGCATTCCGTCATTGGTTGTGACGCTGGCAACATTGATTGGCTATCGTGGCTTTGCCCGCGTGTTGCTTGAAGACAAAGGCATTGGTGATTTTCCGGCTTGGTTCAATTCCTTGGGGCGCGATGCTTTGGTCGGCCCATTTCCGCTATCACTCATTGTGTTTGTAGTCATGTTGGCAGGTCTCGGCTTCCTGCTTCACCGCACCGGATTTGGTCGCGAAGTTTTCGTCATTGGCAACAATGCTGAAGTGGCGCGGTATTCCGGCGTGCGTGTGGCCAGAGCGCGGTTCATTCTGTTCATCATGTCGGCAACTGTTGCTGCGATGGCTGGCGTTTTTTATGCGGCACGGCTTTCTTCGGTGCGCGGTGATGCCGCCCTTGGTTTTGAGCTTGATATTATCACCATGGTGTTGCTGGGCGGGGTCAGCGTCTTTGGTGGCCGCGGCTCACTATTAGGAGTCTTGTTGTCAATTCTGATTGTCTTGAATTTGCGCAATGGCATGGCCTTGGCCAATGTCACCGGCCACATTCAAACCGGCGTGACCGGTATTCTGTTGATCGCCTCAGTGTTGGTTCCAAATTTGATCCAAAATCTGCGCAGTTCAACGCAGAGAGTCCGCCCATCTGAATCCACAGCAAAATCTTGAATGAGGTTATGCCGATGCAGCGCCATGCTTTTAAAATGTTCCTGAACCCCGGCATGAAATCTGAATACCGGAAACGCCATGATGAAATCTGGCCGGAATTGGTCACCCTCCTGCAGCACGCGCGCATCGGCAACTATTCTATCCATCTCGATGAAGGCACCAACACATTGTTCGGCTATCTTGAGCGCGGCGACGATCACACCATGGCCGACCTGCCGAACCATCCCATTATGAAAAAATGGTGGAAGCACATGGGTGACATAATGCGCTGCAATCCTGATGGATCGCCCGTTGCTGAACCGCTAGATGAAGTTTTCTATCTGCGCTGATTGTGGTTTTTCTTGCAATTGGCAAAACCAATGTGGTTTCCGCAGCGTTCCACGTTTGGCATTGTAAAAAATTGCGCAGCAGCTAAAGCCACACACTCAATTTCAGAAAGAGCCACATGCGCATTGCCCTTCCGCTATCACCGTCCCAGCAAATCTATGCCGCGTTTGCATTTTATGCCTTTGCGATGGGGAATATTTTTCCGCGCCTGGGTGACGTGCAGTTGGCTATGGGCGTTGACAAATCAGCACTGGGTCTAGGCTTGATCGGAACGCCGATTGGAACACTTGTGTCCTTCACATTTCTGGCCCCACTGCTTGAACGCATTGGGCACCGCTTAGTGCTATTCGGGGGCATTCCGTTAATCGCATTGCTCTTTGCAATTGCCGTTCATGCACCTTCGCCCTTTGTCCTGTTCTTTCTGCTCTTTCCAGTGGGGCTTACGATTGGCTGCGTCGAAATCATCTTGAACATCGAAGCTGACCGCGCCGAGAACGCCGTGGGCTATCGCATCATGAATCGCTGCCACGCCTTTTGGAGCATTGGATTCTTCTCCGCCAGCTTCTTCGGTGCCTGGCTAGCGTCTTTAGGCATATCGCCACAGCTGCATCTCGGCATTGTTGTTCCACTTTCCGTGATCGGCGTTGTGCTTAGTCTTTCGAATTTCGTTCCTGCCGCAAAGCGCTCTGGTGAGAGCGTTGATGCTGGCCCACACTTCTCTTTGCCAAGTTTCGCCATCATGTTGCTTTTCTGCGTCACGGCCAGCGCCATGTTGCTTGAGGGGGCGAGCATGGATTGGTCGGCCATCTATATGCGCGATGCGTTCATGGCAGGGCCCTTTCTTGCCGGTATTGGAGTTGCTGCCTTCGCCATATGTCAAGCTTCGGCCCGCTTTCTCGTCGATGGTTTTGTAGATAAACATTCGCCGACGTCGGTCGCCAGAGTTCTGCAAGCCATTCTGTTTCTGGGCTGCGTGACTGTTTTTCTGGCGCCTGCGCCAGTCATTTCACTGCTCGGCTTTGCCTTGATGGGCATTGGCACCAGTGCGATTTTCCCACTCGCCATGTCGGCAGCGGCCCAACGCACCGATCGGCCATCGACAATCAATGTTGCTTCACTGGCACAGATTTCCTTCACGATGTTCTTGATGGGCCCGCCGCTTTTGGGTTTTGTTGCCGACCATTGGGGGATCCGCTCTTCATTTGGCATCGCCTTGCCAATCATCATCCTAGGTCTTTTAACATCTGGATCGCTCGGTCGAAAGTGAAACCGCAACCTTCATGATCAGATAAATGCCCGGCCACCGAAGTGGCGAACATAGCGCGCGGATCAAAGCAGAATTTGGCCTCTGATTTGAGGTCGTTTTCTCTCGATCATTCAACCGTAGTTTCAGTGCTGGCGATATGTACAGCCAGAAGGCATCCATTTGGCGTGTGTGAACAATGCTCTGTGCCATCTCTTAACCAGACAAGATCGCCCTTCTTGAACACCGTTCCGTCATTTTCGATCAGCTCACCATCCAGTATCAAAAACTGCTCATGTCCATTGTGGCGGTGCGGTCTCGTGGTCATGCCGGCGGGCATGCGGTAAACATGAAAGCCCTCGCCCAAGGGAACATCGTCATTGAGTTGCAAGATACTGTCACCAAATTTCACACCATCATTATAGACATAAGGTTTGAACTCGGCCGAATAGATATTGGCAATCCGGCGATCTTCGGCGGCTACAGGTTTCATGGCTCTGTTCCTTTAATTGCATTTTTGTTTTGTCGGTCCAATATAGATAATCGTTCCCTCGGGTCTTCATTGTCTAGCTTCGAGCAGACCCGATAGATTTCTAAAGTCTCATCACTCAAACTTTTTTGCTGAAAAAAATACATCGCGGCAGCATATCTAACGCGCCCGGAATTCTTTTCTCCAATTGGCGCATGGAGCAAATCAAATTGCTTTCTGTCTTCCTCATTGGATAAGTGCGGCCCCGTCATCATGTGTTGGCCGCAATCGCCAATTGAATGTCTCGTTCGCGCCGCGATTCCGCGCGGTTCATAATGGCGCTGGCCAAAAGCACACCAACAGCCACGATCAAAACAATGATTGACGCAAGGGCGTTGATGTCAGGTGTTACGCCCAGTTTCACTTTACTCCAGATGAGCATCGGCAGCGTTGTATAACCGGGGCCAGTTGTGAAACTGGTGATCACCACATCATCAAGTGAAATGGTAAAAGCCAATAACCATCCCGACATGATAGCGGGCGAAATAATCGGCAAGGTGATATCTTTGAGAACTTGCCAAGGTTTGGAACCCAAATCCATGGCGGCTTCCTCAACCGACATGTCCATGGATGACAAGCGCGATTGAATAATGGTTGCGACATAGGTCATCGAAAATGTGATATGGGCAATGGTGATGGTGGTGAAGCCGCGCGTGCCCGGCCAACCAATCCACTCAGCCATCATGATAAACATCATCAAAGACGATATGCCGGTGATCACTTCCGGCATGATCAATGGCGCTGTGACAAGCCCCGAAAACAATGCACGGCCACGAAATGACTTAAATCGGCTGAGCGCCAATCCGGCCAGTGTGCCCAAGATTGTTGCCATTGTTGCACTGATCAGCGCAATCTTGAGAGATAGTAGTGCCGCATCCAAAATCTGCGTATTTTCAAACAGCTTGCCATACCATTGTATTGAAAACCCACCCCACACCGTTGCCAAGCGGGATCTGTTGAATGAAAAAAAGATCATTGAAATGATCGGCACATAGAAGAATGCAAATCCGAAACACAGGCAGCTGATGAGAAACGTGGAATGTCTTTTCATGATTTGGCATTTCCATCACGCTGCGCCTTAGCCTCGAAGTGACTGTAAATCATGAGGGGGAACACAAGCATGAACAGCAAGGCGACAGCCAATGATGAAGCCATCGGCCAATCTCTGGCACTGGCAAATTCATTTTGGATGACCCGGCCAATCATCGGATCAGAAGCATTGCCTACAAGACTGGGAATAATCAGCTCGCCAGATGCTGGAATGAAAACCAGCAAACCACCTGCAATAATGCCAGGAATGGAAAGTGGCAAAGTGACATCCTTAAAAACCTGCCAGGGCCTTGACCCCAAATCCATGGCAGCCTCATTCAAGGTGAAATCCAGTTTTTCCATATTGGCATAGAGCGGCAAAATCATGAATGGCAAATAGGAATAAGTCATCACCAGAACCACAGCAAAATTTGTGTTCATCATCTGGATTGAGTTGACGGCCCAGTTTTGCGGAACCACGCCGTTATAGATTGCCGTAAGCAACTTGTTGAACCAGCTATTGCTGCCCATCAAGCCGATCCATGCGTAGACACGCAACAAAAATGATGTCCAGAAAGGCAGGATGACGAGCATCAACAAATATTTCTGCGTCGATCTATTAACCCGCGTAATGCCCAAAGCCATGGGATAACCAAGCAGCAGACAGAGAACCGTGGCAATGATCGCGTTGAAAATGGAGGTCAAAAACGAACGAATGTAGATGCTGTCATGCAGCAAGCGGTCATAAGAATCAAAACGCGCATAGGGCCAATCAGGCAGAAACTCAAAAGGGGGTGAGCGCACCGCAGTCTTGGCAAGACTCATCACGATGACGATGATGAATGGCACGAGAAAAAATGCGACCAACCATCCATAAGGTGCACCGATGATAAGATCGCGCCAACCACGCAGATTGAACCATTGCCGTGCCTTGGCAATACTCGGAACCGCGCTCATCTCTCATTCCTTAAAAGCAATACGGACTGAGGATCAAAACTTAGGTAAACCCGATCTTCCCAGCTGGCCACAGCTTCATTCGAAGCCAGTCGCACAATGTTGACGTTGTTAACCGACATCACATGCCCTGTGTCGAGCCGGATGCGGTAAAGCGAGTCCTTTCCAAAATAACCAAAATCTTGAACAATCCCCTGCAACACATTTGCTTGGCCGACAGGCTTCTTGCGGCTGATACTGATCTTTTCAGGCCGCACGGCAAGGCTAAGCTTCTCGCCCTTCGCAAAGCTTTCCTGTGTTGCAATTTGAATTGTGCCGCCGAAAAGCGGCGCATCGGCGTGCACAAGATTTTTCTCTGTTTTAGTAATTTCAGCATCGATCATATTGATCGAGCCAATAAATCCGGCAACGAATTTGCTATTTGGATATTCATAAACATCCGTTGGCGTGCCCAATTGGCAAATCTTACCCTTGTCCATCACGGCAATGCGCGACGCCAAGGTCATGGCTTCTTCTTGATCATGCGTGACCACGACAAATGTGATTCCGGTCTTGTATTGAATATTGGCAATTTCAAACTGCGTGTGCTCGCGCAGTTTTTTGTCGAGCGCACCTAATGGTTCATCGAGCAGAAGCAGTTTCGGTTGCTTGGCCAAAGCGCGCGCCAAAGCCACGCGCTGGCGTTGCCCTCCCGAAAGTTGATGCGGTTTGCGGTCTGCCAGTGGAGTGAGCTGCACAAGCGCGAGCATTTCCTTCACCCGGTCAGCGCGCTGCTGTGCTGTCAACTTTTCATGTTTGAGCCCATAGCCAATATTGCCAGCAACAGTCATATGCGGAAACAGCGCATAAGATTGAAACATCATGTTGATGGGGCGGTCATAAGGCGCAACCCCTGTCATGTCCTGACCATCAATAATGATGCGACCTGACGTGGGGGCCTCAAAACCGGCAAGCATGCGCAGCAACGTGGTCTTGCCGCAGCCTGAGCCACCGAGCAGGGCAAACAGCTCTGCTTGGTGGATATTGAGAGAAACATCATCAACGGCTGTGAAGGTTCCAAATTTTTTAGTCACATTTTCAATGCGAATGAATTGTGGGTTTGAAACCTTCTCAGGTGTAGACGCCGTCATATCAGGCACTCAAGCATGATGCGCTGGATCAACCGCTTTTTATTGTGGTAAAAATACGCGTCATTTCGCGGTCTTGCTCATCAGACAAAGGCTTTGGCGTCCATAGCCGCTTCAATATTTCAGCCGATGGATAGACAGCAGAATTGGCCAATATGTCGGGATTGACAAATTTACGCGCTGCCAGATTGGCATTGGCATAATTTGTCAGATTGGTGCATTTCGCAATCACTTCGGGCTGTAACAGATATTCAAGAAATTTATGGGCATTGTCCTTGTGTTTTGCGTCCTTTGGAATGCACAGAAAATCAACCCAAGCCGGCGCACCGGTTTTGGGAACATAATAGGCGAGATTGATATCAACACCTGCATCTTTGGCGCGCGCTTTGGCGGTTGAATAATCGCCTGACCAATTATTGATTACGCAAAGCTCCTTATTCGGAATGGCATTGAGATAATTTGTGCTGTCAAATGTCCGAATATATTTCCGGATCGGCTTGAAAAGATCAACCACCGCTTGATAATCAGCAATATTCGTGGTGTTCCCATCCTTGCCCAGATATTTTAGCGCAAGCATCGTAACATCGGTGGGCTCATCGAGAATTGAAATCCCACAATCGGCAAGTTTGGCGGCATTCTCGGGCTTGAAAATCGTGTCGAGAGATTCCAGATCAGCACCGGGAAGCCGGGCTTTTATCATGTCGACATTATAGGTGATGCCAACCGAGCCCCACATATAGGGAATGCCATATTCTGCACCCGGATCAAACCCCGCAGAAATGCGCATCACTTCCGGGTCAAGATTTCCAAGGCTGGGAAGTTTGCTCTTGTCGAGCTTGTCATAAATGCCAGAGGCCACAAACCGCGGCAGCACAAGCCCACTCATCACTGCAACATCATAGCCCGTGCTGCCCGCCAACATCTTGGCCTGCATTTCGTCGGTCGAGCTGTAGGTGTCATAAGTCACCTTGATGCCGGTTGCTGTTTGAAAATCAGCAATTGTCGTTTCGCCAATATAGTCGGCCCAGTTATAAACATTGAGAACGGCGTCTTCTGCATAAGCGCGGCTCACAAATGGCATCGCGATCGTAGCACCGGTCAGTGCGAGCGCCGTTCGGCGAGACAGTTTTTTCATCGTAATTCCTTCCTCAAATTTTTTAATTGCTATTGGCTCGGTCTTTCATGGTGTCGTTAATGCGGCGCATATCGAGCGCGGCTGGCGGATGATCAAGATTGGTCACAGGTAGTATTTGGCGCAAATGGTCGTGATGGGTGCGCAGTCCCTGTTCGAGATCGGACAGATAAAACCCTTGAAATGCTGATGACTTCATTGACTCGTTTGACCAAATTGAAAGTTGAGTATCTTCCTCATAAGTTTCGCGGTCAATACGGTATGAAAGATAGCGCGCCATCTTCTGTTCACGGCTTTCATTTTTGTGGTGATAGATGATGCCGCGCACCAAGGAACGCTCAACACCAAGCGGCAGCTCTTGGTAAAACTGGATTGTCTCTGGCGTCGCAATAATCACATTATTGGGGAACAACCCATAATAAGACCAGACCTTGCGCAGATCATCGCGCAACCAATCTTGGCCACCCGAAAATTTGAGATAGTTTCGCACACTCCAGCGCCGCCCGCCATGCGTGCTGAATGGACCCTTGGCGACGTTCAATCCATTTGCATAGGAAATGTCATGATAGCCAGCCCCATATAAATCTTGAAGTGCTGGATGGGCCATCGGCACATGATAACCTTCATTATCCACATCGCGTACGGATTTCCAGTTTACCGCAATTTCAGCAAGCCATGTCGGCCCGGAAGAAATCATTTCCGCAGGCCGGTAGGGGGCCAGTTCCGCTTCGAAAGGTGCTAACAACTGCGCAACTGATGGCTGTGGGCCGCTCTTGAACCGCACAAAAATGAAACCCATCCAGATTTCCATCTCAACCGGGCGAAGGCCAAATTCGTGTTTGTCCATGGCTGGATAAGAGTTTGGACGCGCCGCGCCGCGTAACGTGCCATCCAAATTATAAACCCAGCCATGAAACGGGCAAACCAGCGCATTCTTGCAATGGCCCTTCCGGTCGGGAACAACGCGTGATCCGCGATGCCTGCATAAATTATGGAAGGCGCGCACCTCGCCATCATCACCACGAACGATAACAGCGCGTTCGTTACACACATCAAAGGTCAGATAATCCCCAATATTCGGCACATCACCAACATGCCCCGCAATCTGCCAATGCTTGTGAAACAGCTCAGTGCGTTCGAGATCGAGCAAGCTACTATCATGGTAAGTCCATGCGGGCAGTCCGCGACGATCCCAATCATTGCTGGTTTTTTCAGAGTTCTGATGTTCGATTTTCATGTCATTCACTTAAGTTTTTACGGATCCATTGTTGAAATTTATACACATCAAATTCTTGCGGCATGAGGCGGCCATGTTTAAAAACAGACGCGCGCAATCCCCTTTGGTTCATCTCGCAGGCGGCGCCGTCTTGCAGCATGACCGTCGTTGCAAAGTCTGTGACGTTTTTGAGATTAAACCGCGGGTCAGCCAGCGTTGATTTGAGAAACAGCCATTCAGCGCGAAGTTCAGTCCGTTCTGGCCCCAAAGGACGAAGCGAAACTGCGCGCACATAATCCGCATGCGCCACAATATACATGGTGGGGAGAAGGGTGACGAAAAAATGCCCTTCTTCACGTTGCAGCGCGGAAAGATTTTCAAACTCCGGCCCACATGCCTTGCCATTCACAGTCCAGCTGCGTGCACCATCTTTCAACTTGGCCCGGGGCGTGTGATCTGCGGGCCAATCTACGGCTTCATTTTCGGCCATGATGCCATTGCGGTAGATGGGCACCAAATCGCAAAGTTCAGGATGAATGCCGGGGCAGTGCAGGCATTCATTATAGTTTCCCCAAAATATTTTCCAGTTGCAGGCCATCTCTTTAATCAGCGTGTGGCCTGTCACCAACTCATCCATCGGCCAATTGTTGAGCGCATCAACGCCCGCGTCCGGTGCAGTTAAAAAATCCGGTGGGTTCTCGGCCAGGCACACAAACACAAATCCATTCCAAACATGGCTATGCACTTTAAACAACCCGTGTTCCGCTTTCTTGAAGTCGGCTGTCGCGGTGGCAAATGGAATCCGTACAAGATTGCCAGCGAGATCATAGCTCCAATCATGATAGGGGCAGGAAATCAGTTTTGATTTCAGCTGTGTTTCAGAAACACTGCAAAGCTCAGCACCGCGATGCCTGCATGTGTTGTGAAAGCAATTGATGGCACCCTTATCATCCTTAACCAGGATCAGGTTTTGCCCAGCGATGTTTATGCGCTTCACCACCAGCGGCGCAAAATCATTGGCACGCCCAGCATAGACCCAGCTCTTGGCCCAGATTTGTTTCTGTTCGCGCTCAAAATGGCTGGCATCAAAATAGAAGTCTGCAGGCAGGCTTTCGGGGCAATGGTTCAACAGAGGTGAACCAAGTTTGGGAGCAAAGATATTGTTCATCACTTTCACCTCCTTTTAAATGACCCGCGACTCAAGCCACGTGAATTTTCAAATTTGTCGCACGAAACAATCGACTTGAGAGGGCACGCATATTGCGAAACATGAAAGTCGTTTCCCCGACGAGTGACACTTAGATTTGTCAGACTCGCGCTCTGTTCGTTTGTTCTTGCTTAATTCGAACTATCGCTTTATTTTGACTGAATTGTCAATCAAAATAGAAAAACTGATATATTTCAATGGTAAACTTTATAATGCGAACCAATAATGTTGTGCCATTACAGCGCAAGATCAGCCGCGATCAGCGCAGGCAACAGCTGATTGATGCAACCATCCGCGTATTGGCGCGGCGTGGATTTGCGCAAACAACCATGACTGATGTTGCAAACGAAGCTGGCGTCTCTCACGGACTGGTGAACTTTCATTTTCAGTCGAAAGATAATTTGCTGAGCGAAACACTTCTTTTCATGGCTGAAGAATATCGCAAGAGCTGGACCCAAGCTCTGGCGGCTGCCGGAAATAGCCCGGCCGAAAAATTGAAAGCCATGTTGCTCGCTGATTACGAGGAGGATATTTCTTCCTCAGACCTGCTGGCCAGTTGGTTGGCTTTTTGGGGGGAAGCACAGAGCAGACCGCTTTACCAGCAAGAATGCGGCGCTAATGACCTCGCCTATATCAAGCAGCTTGAAGACATATGTGCCGATCTCATTCGTGAGGGAGATTACGGTCATGATGTCGTAAGAACGGCCCGCGTCTTGCGCCTCACCAGCGAAGGCCTGTGGCTTGATATCCTGTCGATGATTTCTTCTTACTCAAGAAAAGAAGCAGCCCAAACACTTCTCGCTTGTGCTGCTGTCCATTTCCCCAAACATTTCGGCGCGAATGGCGAAATTCTTTAAAGCCCCGTCATTTTCAAAGTTTGAAGAGCGGTTCGGGAACACCGGCTGTTTTAACGTCACAGGCAAAGAGGTCGCCTGATTGTGGCCATTGCTTCAAGGCTTCATCGCTCAGGCCGTCGCGGGCCGTGGTGATGTAAAGCGTCTTGAGATCCTCGCCACCAAAACCAACAGTGGTGACATGCGGAGCAGGAACCTTGACAGTCCGCAACCGTTCGCCCTTGGGCGAAATGCGGGTGATGCGTGATCCACCCCAATGCGCTACCCATAGGCAATCTTCAGCGTCCACGGTTAATCCGTCCGGCAGGCCTTCATCGCCGGTATATTCAACCAATACGCGGCGATTGCGGGGGTAGGGGTCAAGAGGTGTAATATCATAAGCGAAAGTCTGGCGACCAAGGCTATCGTTGAAAAACATTATTGTGCCATCCAGCGAAAAGGTCGGGCCGTTTGAAATCGCAAAGCCAGCATCGCCCAAAAAACATGATCCATCATTTAGCACACACCACAACGCGCCGCGTGCCTCTTTCTCCTTATAGTGCGAGGTGCCAACCCAAAGCCTGCCCCAGCGATCAACCTTGCAATCATTATAGATGATGGCATCGCGCTGGCCTTCGGGTTGGGCGAAAAATTTGGTTTCGCCGGTTTGAATGCTGAGCGATGAAACCCCGTCCGCATGGGTGATCATCAAAATATCAGGGTTGGTTGTGGCCACGATCGCACCCAGCGGTGCGCGCAATTTAATCTCGCTAACCAGTGTCTCACCCGAAACCGGATCATGGCTAAAAAGCCGTGGCACATAAAGATCAATCCACAGCAGGCGTTTGCTGGCCACATGCCAAATAGCCGCCTCACCCAGAACGTTGGAAGCTGCATAAATATTGCGAACTGTTGTCATCACATACTCTCCAGATTGCCCCAGCCTATAGTCCAAGACTTGACTCTTCAAGCCGCACACCCACAAACTGCACAAATGGTAACATCGGAAAACCCAAATCGGTGGCGGCGCTATGCGCAATGGGATGAACGCCCCTTGCGCTTGGACAAGTTTGCCAAGGAAGATGCGGCCAATGGTTTTTCCGCCTTCTCCAGTCCCGCTGATCCAAAGCCCGGTGTGAAAATATCGGCGGGCTCCATCGTCAGCATGGACGGCGTGCTGGTCCATGACTTTGACATGATCGATGAATTCATCGCCCGCCATCACATTGATCCGGCCATGGCCGAAGAAGCGATGGCGATGGATTCAAACCTGGTGGCGCGCATGCTGGTTGATATGAATGTGCCGCGCGAAACCCTGGTGCGCTTGGCCCATGGCATGACTCCGGCGAAACTGGCCGATGTCGTCTCGCACCTCAATGCGCTTGAAATTGCTTTCGCTTATTCAAAAATGCGCGCCCGCAAAACCCCGGGCAATCAAGCCCATGTGACTAACGCCAAGGATGATCCTTTGCAATTGGCCGCCGATGCCGCCACAGCCGTGGCCTTTGGCTTTGATGAAATTGAAACCACCATGCGGGTGTCGCGCAATGCGTGGTCAAATGCTGTGGCCTGCGCCGTGGGCTCGGCTGTTGGGCGCTGGGGCACATTGTTTCAATGCTCAAGCGAAGAAGCAGAAGAACTGCGCATCGGCATGGCCGGTTTCACATCCTATGCCGAAACTGTTTCGGTTTATGGCACCGAGAAAACCTTTATTGATGGTGATGACACACCTTGGTCAAAGGCCTTTCTCGCTGCGGCCTATGCATCACGCGGCATTAAAATGCGCTGTACATCGGGTGCAGGCTCAGAATTGTTGATGGGATTTCACGAGTCAAAATCACTGCTCTATTTGGAAGCGCGCTGCCTGTGCCTGCAACGCGGCATGGGTGTGCAAGGCACCCAAAACGGTGGCATTGACGGCGCGCCATTAACCGCAACAGTGCCCGGCGGCATTCGTGAATTAATGGCAGAAAACTTGATCGCCGTGTGGCTCGATCTGGAATGTGCATCGGGTAATGACGCGCGCTCTACCGAGTCAGAAATCCGTGTGGGTGCTAAAATTCTGCCTTATCTCATTTCCGGTTCTGATCTCATTTGTTCAGGCTTCGGTTCCATTTTGGCCTATGATAATTCCTTCAACCCCTCGCTGATCAATGGCGAAGAGATGGAAGACTATCTGGTATTGCAACGTGATTTTGAGGCCGATGGCGGATTAACCCCGCTGCCGGAATCCAAAGCGCTTGATCTGCGCCAGCGCGCTGTGGATTGCATTGCCGCAGTGTTTGAAGAATTGGATTTGAGCAAACCCACTCAAGACATGAAACAAAGTGTGGTCATCGCCTCAGGCTCCAATGAAACCCGAAGCTATATGCCGCGCGAAGTGGCGGGCATCAGCGAAGCGATCAAAGATCGTGGTATCACCGTGGTTGATGTGATCAAGGCGCTGGCCAAACGCGGGTTTAAAGACGAAGCGGAGAATCTTCTGAATGTCGTGAAGCTGCGGGTATCTGGTGATTATCTGCAAACATCGGCCATGGTACGAAATGGCAAAGTGGTCAGCGCCATCAATGATCCCAACACCTATCAGGGCCCAGGCTCTGGTTACCGGGTTTCGGAATCGCGCCGCCTCGAAATCAATTCCATTCGTGATGTGCTCGATCAAGATGAAGTGCTGCGCTCGGAAGCCATGCATGAAAAAGATGAAGCCAAGCGCATTCAATATCGCTCAACTGGCGTGGCACTGCCCAGTGATAATGGCAAGGAAATCGTCATCGGCATCAGCCCAGCTTTTGGCCTGAAGCTTTTTCAAACCACAGCAGGCCACCGCCTTTCCGACGTGTTGAAAGTGATGGTTGATGCAATTGCAAAGCGTGGGCTGAAAGCCCGCATCGTGCGTTTCAATCACACCGCTGACACATCTTTCTTGGGGCTTTCTGCCGCAAGGCTTGCAGGTTCCGGCATCGGCATCGGCATTCAAGCCAAGGGCACGGCGGTGATCCACAGCAAAGACCGCTTGCCGCATAATAATCTTGAACTGTTTTCAAACGCGCCGATCACCATGCTGGAACACTATAAGGGCTTTGGTACCAATGCCGCCGCCTATGCTTTGGGCGAAATGCCCGAGCCTGTGGTGGTGCCCACACGCGGCGAGGCCATGGGCTCGCGCTATCATGCGCGCGTGGCTTTGATCTATGCGATTGAAACTGGATTGACGGCAGAAAGTGCAGCACCTGAAAATATCGAAGTGAAGTTCAAATCATGAAGCGCAAACTCACCATCGCTGATTATCCTTTGGCAGAAACACGCAGTGCTGATGTAAAAGGCCAACGCGGCAAATCGCTGGATGAAATTTCTCTGGATTCCGTGATCAGCGGCCAAACCACCATGGAAGATTTGCGCATCACGCCGCAGGCCTTAGGCGATCAAGCCGAAATTTCCCGCGCCGCCAATCGCCCAACCTTGGCGCTCAATTTTGAACGCGCCGCAGAACTGGTGAATGTGCCCCAGGATTTTATCATGAGTTCTTATGAACTGCTGCGTCCGGGCCGCGCCAAAACCAAACAGCAGATTTTAGACGTGGCGCAAATTTTTCGTCAAACCCATAACGCCCCAGGCATCGCCGATTTCTTTGAAGAAGCCGCCGAAATTTATGAACGCCGTGGCCTCTACACACATCGCTTTTGAGGGCCAATATGAGCTGGAAAACGGATTACCGTTCGATCTATTACAAAACCGCCCCCGAACCTGACGATATGGTTCTAATTCCCAGCGAAACCGCTTTGCTGGTGATTGATGTGCAAAACATCTATCTCGAACGCCCAGACCGCAGCAGACTTTCCGCTGCCGAACAAACCACCTTTGATGTCTGGACACCGTTTCATGACCGGATGCACAATCAGCTCATTCCAAGAACCGCCGAACTTTTAAAACGATGCCGCACCAACAAAATCGAATGCCTTTTTGCCCGCATCGCCTGCCACACCAAGGATGGGCGTGACCGCTCACTATCGCAAAAAATGCCAGGTTGGAACAATCTGCTGCTGCCCAAAAATGAAAAGCCATCGCAATTGGTCGCGGCCCTTGCACCCGTGGGCGATGAAATCGAAATCACCAAAACCACAGATTCAGCACTCACCGGAACCAATCTGCGATTGATCCTGCATAATCTTGGCATCAAGAATGTAATCTGCGCGGGTATTTTCACGGATCAATGTGTGTCTTCCACAGTGCGCAGCTTGGCGGACGAGAGCTTCAATGTGATCGTGGTCGAAGATTGCTGTGCTGCGGCATCAGACGAATTGCACCACAAGGAATTAGAGATCATCAACATGATTTATTGCCATGTAATGAGCAGCACCGAGCTGTGCAAAATGATAGGCTTGGCAAACTCAAGATTATCCAGCTAGTATCAGTTTTTGAACCACGCAGAAGCCTCAGCATAGGGGGAACGTGTTTCAAGGGGAACGTTCAACATAACGGAGGGGCAAGATGGCTCACGCAAAGACAACAGGTGCGATCGACATATCGCAAAACCAAGGCATTGACCGACTTCAATCAAAAGCGGTTGGCCTTATCGGCGTATTGTTCTTAACGGTCACGGGTGCAGCTCCCATGTCGGCCATGCTGGGCAATGTGCCTTTCGCAGCAGGTTATGGCATTGGCTCGCACACGCCAGCAGCATTTCTGCTGGCCACTATTGTGCTTACAATTTTCTCGGTTGGCTATGCGGCCATGGCCAGCAAAGTTTCAACAGTAGGCGGTTTTTATTCATTCATCAGCCAAGGCCTTGGCCGCGAAGTAGGCATGTCTGCGGGCTTTGCTTCGCTGGCTTGCTATAGCATTTTTGAATCATCGCTTTATGGCCTGTTTGCCTTCTTCGGCAATGCTTTCATTAAAACTCACTTTGGCATCGATGTGGGCTGGGTGTGGTTGGCGCTCGCTGCCGTGATCGGTGCGGGTCTTCTCAGCTACCGCGACGTAAAGCTTTCAGTTGCCGTGCTGGGCGTGGCGCTGGTGGCTGAAGTGGCCATGTTGGCCATTTTTGCGCTCGGTGTGATTTTCGCAAAAACCGGAACAAACTTCACAGCCGAGTCGTTAAACTTACTTCATGTTACCGTGCCTGTGGCCGCGCAAAAAATTGGCACGGTTGATATTCCAGCAGGTGCGGCAGCAGTCGGTATATTCATGGCGTTCTGGTCTTGGGTGGGTTTTGAAATGGCACCCAACTACGCCGAGGAATCGCGCGATCCCAAGCGCGTCGTCCCACAATCACTTTACTATTCAGTGATCGGGCTTGGCCTTTTTTATACACTGATCAGCTTCTGTGTGGTCTCGGCCTATCCAACGGAAAGTGACATGTTGGCCAAAGCCTTCAATGATTCAGGTAACTTTTTCCTTGATCCGCTCAATCAATTTGTAGGCGGCTGGGCGGCTTTTCTGATGAGCATTCTTATTCTCACCAGCTCATTCGCCTGCGGCATGGCATTCCACAACACAGCTTCGCGTTATACGTATTCGCTGGGCCGTGAAGGTGTGTTGCCGACGGCACTGGGCAACACCCATGACACTTACAAGAGCCCTCACACAGCATCAATCGTGCAATCTGGATTGGCTGCTTTGTGGATCGTTCTCTATGCATTTTTCTATGGCACCAATGATCCAAACGCCCAAGCCTATCTCGGTGTTTACACACTGTTTGCGGTTCTGGGCACCGGGCTGTTGCTGGTTTTGCAAGCCGTGGTTTCCATTGCCATCATCCGCTATTTCCAAAAAAATGGCGGTGGCAACATGTTCTCGACAATGATTGCACCAGCGATTTCTTTCGTCGTGCAAATCACTCTGGTGTGGATGCTGATCAGCAATCTTGCCACGCTGGGTGGCCAAACCTGGTTGATCTGGGTTGGCGCTGCGGTGATCATCATCGGTCTCGTCTGGGGCTTTGTATTGAAGTCCGTGAATCCTAAGGGCTATGGCAATATCGGCCACATGGTGAATGAGGAATAATCTGTATACGGATTAACTAAAGGGGCAGTGGTAACGCTGCCCCTTTTTGTTTGAAGGAGTATTGAATGACAACATCGTTAAAAGGCCGCTCAGTTCTGGTCACAGGTGGCAGCAAGGGTATTGGCAAGGGCATCGCGCGGGTGTTTGCGGGTGCAGGTGCCAAGGTGGCCATCATGGCACGGCATCTTGATCAGGCTGAAATTGCAGCACAGGAAATCGGCCATGGAGCAATTGGCATAGTAGGCGATGTCACATCACTTATCAGTTTGGAAGCAGCCGTGGTGCAGACTGTGAAAATCAATGGTGGCTTGGATGTGCTCAGCGCCAATGCCGGCATTTTTCCGGCGGCGCGTTTGGAAGAAATGACCGAGGCGCAATGGGATGAGGTGATGGACACAAACTTGAAAGGTACATTCCTCACCATGAAAGCCGCCATCCCGTTTTTGAAGAAATCTGATCAAGGCCGCATCGTGATCACCTCTTCAATCACCGGCCCTGTGACGGGTTATCCGGGCTGGACCCATTATGGCGCGTCAAAAGCCGGCCAGCTCGGTTTCATGCGCACCGCCTGTTTGGAATTGGCCAAATATGGCATCACCGTGAACGCCGTGATGCCCGGCAACATCATGACCGAAGGCATGGCTGGCAATGGCGAAGCCTATATCAAATCCATGGAAGCCTCTGTGCCGCTGAAGCGCTTGGGCACACCAGAAGACATTGGCCACGCCGCCTTGTATTTCGCTTCCAAGGAAGCCGCCTATGTCACCGGCCAGACCATTATTGTGGATGGTGGCCAGATTTTGCCAGAAAGTTTGGAAGCCTTGAACCAATCGTGACTATAAACCTATAATAGGTGTCTAAATCAAATTAGAGGCCCATACAGCCCAATCTGTGGGGTAGGCGCTAGGGGAGTGGCGGGCAGGGCGAGATTCGCTTGTAACGGCACTCTGATGGCTATAGAACTAAATTCTACCTTTAGTTGTAAATACCCAATAAATCTATCCAAATTTGCGGAGATAGTCTTCGCACAGCCCAACCGTTCCTTCGGTGTAAGGCAATCCCATGGATTTGGCCAAGTCGGTTTGAGAGTGCGATCCAATCCAAGCCACCAGAAGCAAACGGCGTAACATCACGAAAGTCGGAATTTCATCGGCGTCGGCCTCGGCCAAAACTGCAGCCTTGCGATAACCGCGCTTCCATGCCTCAATCAATTCCGGCACTTGTGGCTCATGCTCGTAAAATGAAACCGGCGTTGCCGCGTCATACATGAACCAGCCAAAGCCGCAGTCATCAAAATCAATGGCTTTCACATTGTCGCCATCAATCAGCAAATTGGCCAAACGCAAATCACAATGGATAAGTCCAAAGCGTTCGTTCCCCTTGCCATAAGCGGCCAAGCGCCTGCCGATCACATCAACCGTTCGGCCAAATAGCTTCTGCTTTCGGGCGTCAACGCCCATGCCATCGCGCCAACGACCCCAATGCGGTTTGGCTTCGCCCAAGCTGGTTTCAAAATCCCAGGTGAAGCGCTGAAAATAATCAGGCCGCTGCCAATGCCGTGCATGTTCATGCATCCGCGCGGTGACCTCGCCCAGAATTTCGAATGGCTTGATCAAGTTTTGCCCGATGCCGGGTTCAATACCACTCTCCCAATCTGACAAAACCACATGGCGAGGAGTGCTTAATCGCGGATGCCCCACCATTTGAATAATCTCACCATCCAAACCCTTCACTGGCTTTGGTGTGGTCACCACATTTTGCGCCCGTAAATCCATCAACCAAGCCAGCTCAGATGCAATCGCTGTTTTTGAATGATAGCCATCACGGTGAATGCGCAAGGCCCAACGCTTTCCATGAGCGGCCTGAACGGAGTATGTTGCGTTCTCCGAAAGATTGATCAGTTTCACTTCAAGCGGCTGCGGCAATTCATATTGAGCAGTTGCCGCTCTCGCCACCTCCAGCAAAATCTGCAATTGTTCGTCATGCGGCAACTGATCAAACGCGCTCATTCACTTTGCCTTTGCATTGGCAAACATCAATTCACGTGCCCGTGGCATGGCGGCATCATAGCGCTCCAATATTTCCGCACACATTTCAGGGCTGAGCAGAACCCCAGGCTTCCATTGCAACACGCGCTTGTCCAGCGATGAAAAAATCGCCCACACGCCATTTTCATAAAGCGCGCGCGAAACCGCAACAGCCCCTTCGGCCTGCGCATATTCAAGACCGAGAATAACCCCGCGCTGGCGCACGCCGGTGAAAATATCACCATGCCGCTGCATCATTTCAGCCATGCCGTCTTTAAAGAATTTCGTCACGGCATGAACATTAGCCACGGTTTCTGGCCGCAACAGCATTGCAATCACCCGGTGCGCCACCACGCAGCCAAGCTCAGCGCCACCTGTGGTACTGATATGTGCGGCACCATCCTCATTCAACCATTCGCCGGCAACCTCATTCACCAAACACGCGCTGATCGGATAGAGTCCACCGCTAAGGCCCTTGGCTGTCACCATAATATCCGGCTGAACGCCATAAGATTGCCAGCCCCACATCGAACCTGTGCGCATTAATCCGGTTTGCACTTCATCAGCGATATAAAGCGCTCCATATTTTTCGCACAATGCTTTGCACGCTGCGAGGTAACCTTCCGCAGGCATTGGAAAGCCATAGGTAGCCGGAATGGTTTCCATGATGAGGGCCGCAATGTCATTGCCCTTCAAGGCTTGTTCCATCGCATCCAAATCATTGAATGGCACCTGAATAAAAACATCGGGTTGATCGGCCAGAAATATTTTGGTGAAGCGATCATCGCCTGTGGCCACGGCCAAACCAGAGTGGCCGTGATAGCCCTTGATGATTGAAACAATCTTGCGCCGCTTGGTGGCGTAGCGCGCGCTTTTGATCGCAATATCCACGGCTTCAGCACCACCGGGCGCAAACACCGCATATTTCATGCCCGGCGAAATAGTGATGAGGGATTCAGCCAAAGCCGTGCGCGCCACCGATGGAAACCAGTGATTGCCAATATCAAAATGATCCAGTGCATGCTTTAAAGTTTCGACCAATTCGGCATTGCGGTGGCCCAGATTATAAGTGCCGCCATTGAGATGCAGATCAATCAGCCGCCTGCCATCCATGTCATAGATGCAATAGCCCTCGCGCTTGTCGATCACCAGATCAATGCCAGCCTTGGCCCAGAATTTGGTTTTATCGGGGTTCCAATATTTGATTGATTTTTCAATCACCTCCGCCTTTGAAGTAAATTTGAACTCGCCATAATCAAACATATGATCCACCCATTGCTCGTTGATGATAAATCCCGAACCTGAATTCGGCTTAGGAATTATTTAGAGATATTTTAACACAATAGGCCAGGCTTCGTCATAATGATTGATCACATGCGTGGGATCAAAATTTTGAACTGGATGTGCCGTATAACCAAATGTGACAGCAATAACCGGAACACCCGTATTCTGGGCTGTGCGAATATCAGTTTCACTATCGCCAAACATCATGGTGCGCGAAACATCAACACCTAAACGTTTTGCCACTTCCCGGTAGGGGGCGGGGTCTGGCTTCATGATCGGCAGCGTGTCGCCGCCCACCACTGCACCAAACCAGTCAGCCAGCCCTAACTCTCCAAGCAGCTTATGCGAAAGCCCTTCGACCTTGTTGGTGCACACACCCATTTTCAAGCCGCGCTCATGCGCCTGGGCCAGCAGCTCTGGAATGCCGTCAAACACCGTGGAATGCGCCGAAACATTCTCGCCATAATAATCCAGAAAATTTCGGTGCAGGCGTTTGAGAGTTTCAATATCAATGGCTGATCCTGTGGCCAAAGTGCCGCGTTCGATCAAATTCATCGCACCATGGCCCACAAAGCCGCGAAACTCGCCATGGCTCACAGGTCTGCGCCCAATCGACTGCAAAACGTGGTTGGTGGCTTGAATAAGATCGGGTGCCGTATCCACCAGCGTTCCATCAAGATCAAAAATCAGGGCTTCGAGAGGCATTGCGTTTCCAACATGGGTGATGTGTTTGTGCGGGGCTAACCTCTATGCTAAGTGCTCCCCAAATTCTACCGTCTGGAGCAAGAAAAATGGATATTGGTAAAACGCAGATGCTGCGCGACATTCTGAAGGATAAAAGCCTTCTGAGGGAGCAATGCTATATTGATGGCAAATGGGTTTCGGGGGCCGCCACAATTGATGTGACTAATCCCGTTAATGAAATGGTGATTGGTTCGGTTCCCAAACTGGGCAAGGCTGAGGCCAAAACCGCTATCGAAGCAGCAGCCAAAGCGCACAAGTCATGGGCCAAGAAAACCGCCAAGGAACGCTCCATAATCCTGCGCAAATGGTTCAATCTGATGATGGAAAACCAGGAAGACTTGGCCCAGATCATGACAGCCGAGCAGGGCAAGCCTTTGAGTGAATCCCGTGGTGAAGTGGCTTATGGCGCAAGCTTCATCGAGTTTTTTGCCGAAGAAGCCAAACGCGTTTATGGCGAAACCATTCCTTCGCCTTGGCCCAATGCGCGCATTGTGGTGGTAAAACAGCCAATCGGCGTGGTGGCGGCGATCACCCCATGGAATTTCCCCAATGCGATGATCACAAGGAAGGCTGGCCCCGCACTGGCTGCTGGTTGCACCTTTGTGTGCAAGCCCGCCGCAGAAACACCATTCTCGGCTTTGGCCCTTGCTGAATTAGCCGAGCGCGCCGGAATGCCAGCAGGCGTATTCTCCGTCATCACCGGAAAGGCTTCTGAAATCGGTGGCGAGATGACGTCAAACCCGATTGTCAAAGCCGTTACCTTCACAGGTTCCACCGAAATCGGCAAACTGCTGATGGCGCAATGTGCTACAACTGTGAAGCGCATTGGACTTGAACTTGGCGGCAATGCACCCTTCATTGTGTTTGATGATGCAGATCTGGATGCTGCGGTTCAAGGCGCCATGATTTCCAAATATCGCAACAATGGTCAAACCTGCGTCTGCGCCAATCGTATTCTGGTGCAGGAAGGTGTTTATGATGCCTTCGCTGAAAAGCTGGCTGTCGCAGTTTCCAAACTGAAAGTGGGCAATGGTGTGGGCGATGGTGTGACCACCGGCCCGCTGATCAATGCCGCGGCTGTGAAAAAAGTTGAAGAACACATCGCTGATGCTTTGGCCAAGGGCGGCAAGCTGGCGCTCGGCGGCAAATCCTTGGGGGGCAATTTCTTTGAACCCACCATCATCACCGGCGTAACAACCGACATGGCCGTGGCCCGCGAGGAAACCTTTGGCCCCGTGGCACCATTGTTTAAATTCAAGAATGAAGAACAAGCCATCACCATGGCCAACGACACTGAATTTGGTTTGGCCTGCTATTTCTATACGCGCGATATTGGCCGCGTCTGGCGCGTGGGCGAGGGGCTGGAATATGGCATGGTGGGTATCAATGAAGGCATCATCTCAACCGCCGAAGTGCCCTTTGGTGGCATGAAGGAATCTGGCATCGGCCGCGAAGGCTCAAGCCACGGCATGGAGGAATATATCGAAATGAAATATATGTTGATGGGTGGTTTGGGTTCATGAGCGCTGACACACAAAAAAAAGCTGCCGCAGAATTTGCTTTGAAAATGGTGGAGGCTGGCCGCACCATCGGCCTCGGCACGGGTTCAACAGCGAATTATTTCATTGAAGCCGCTGCGGCAAAAGTGAAGCGCGAAAAGCTCGACACAAAATTCGTGCCCACATCGCAAGCCACCTATGCGCTGGCCCAAAAGCTGGGGCTTAATCTTGTAACCATTGAGGATGTTCCATTCCTTGATGCCACGATTGATGGCTGTGATGAGTTTGATAGCTCCTTTCGTTTGATCAAGGGCGGCGGCGGCGCGCTGCATCGTGAAAAACTTGTGGCCTCATCGTCTAAATTCATGATCTGTATTTGTGATGAGTCCAAGAAAGTTAAAACGCTGGGCGCGTTTCCATTACCCGTCGAAATCTCGAAATTTGCGGTGAATGCGACCGCTTGGAAGATCGAACGTGCGCTAGCCCATTTGGGTTACAAGGATGTAAAAATGCGGCTGCGCGCTGGTGTCGACGGCAAGCCCTTCATAACCGAAAGCGGCAACTCCATTGTTGATTTGAAGCTCGAAAAAATTACTGAAGCTGAAAAACTTGATGGCATCCTGAACAACACCCCCGGCGTGATCGAAACCGGATTGTTCATCGGCATTTGTGGCGTGGTGATCATGGGCACCGATAAGGGCGTTGTGGAGTTGACGCGCGCATGAGCGGCTTCGACTACGACCTCTTTGTGATCGGCGCAGGCTCGGGCGGGGTTCGGGCGGCCCGAATCGCCGCTAAATATGGCGCCAAAGTTGCTGTGGCCGAAGAATACCGTGTCGGCGGAACCTGCGTAATACGCGGTTGCGTTCCCAAAAAACTGTTAGTCTACGCATCGCGCTTTGCCGAAGAATTTGAAGATGCCATCGGCTTTGGCTGGACATCAGAGAAAATATCTTTCGATTGGGGCGCGCTGATCGAAAACAAAGACAAGGAAATTGACCGCCTCAATAAGGCCTATATCCGCAACTTGGAAGCAGCAGGGGCTGAGCTGATCCTCGAACGCGCCACGATCAAGGACAAACATACAATTCAATTGGCATCGGGCCGCACGGTTTCAGCAAAATATATTTTGATTGCCACCGGTGCCGCACCTTTCGTGCCGCGCCACTTGCCCGGCCATGAATTGGCGATCACATCCAATGAAGCTTTTAACCTGGATTTTCTACCGCGCCGCATGGTGATTGTGGGCGGCGGCTATATTGCAGTTGAATTCGCAGGCATATTCGCGGGCCTCGGCGTTGAAACCATATTGCTTTATCGCGGCGAGCAAATTTTGCGCGGCTTTGATGATGATATTCGAGGTCATCTGGCTGCTGAAATGAAAAAGAAAGGCATCGACATTCGTGTGAAGTCGGATGTAACGGCGATTGAACGTTCTGGTGATGGCGTACGCATCACGCTTGAAGATGGCAACAAAATCGGTGCAGGCCAGATCATGTTTGCCACCGGCCGCATGCCCAACACCCATGGGCTTGGCCTTGAAAATGTTGGCTTGCACGGAACCATGCATGGTGCCGTCGCCGTGAATGAATATTCACAAACCACCGTCGAAAACATCTATGCTGTTGGCGATGTGACCAATCGCGTAAACCTAACGCCAGTGGCGATCCGCGAAGGCCATGCCTTTGCAGATAATGTGTTCGGCGGAAAAACCATCACGGTTAATCACGAACTGATTCCAACAGCGGTTTTCAGTCAGCCAGAGCTCGGCGTTGTCGGCCTCACAGAGGAACAGGCCCGCGCCAAGCATGCCAAGATCGACATTTACAAAACCAGCTTCCGCGCTATGAAGCACACCATGTCTGGCCGCGATGAGCGCACCTTCATGAAACTGGTGGTGAATGCGCAAACCGATGTGGTTTTAGGCTGTCACATCGCAGGCGAGGGGGCTGGTGAAATGGCGCAGCTTCTCGGCATCGCCATCACTTGTGGCGCCACCAAAGCACAATTTGATGCCACAATGGCGGTTCACCCGACAGCTTCGGAAGAACTGGTCACCATGCGTGAAAAGTGGAAAGCTTGAGCTTCAGACCGCCCCCATGCGGTTCCACGCATCAAGCCCAGCAATCTTATAGGCTTCGGCCAGGGTCGGATAGTTGAAGGTATTGTTCACAAAGAAATCCACCGTGCCGCCGAGATTGATCACCGCTTGGCCTATGTGAATGAGTTCGGTGGCGCCTTCGCCCACAATATGCGCACCTAGAAGCCGCCTTGTATCCAGCGCAAAAATCAATTTCAGAAAGCCTGAATTCACCCCCATAATGTGGCCGCGTGAGGTTTCACGAAACCGCGCCACGCCACATTCATAGGAAATGCCGCTGGCTTGCACTTGCTCTTCGGATTGGCCCACGGTGGAAATTTCAGGAACCGCATAAATGCCGTAAGGAAAAGTTTCAGGCGGTGGCGGAAGCGTAATTCCAAACGCATGGCATGCCGCAACGCGCCCCTGTTCCATCGAAGTTGACGCAAGGCTTGGAAAGCCGATCACATCACCTGCTGCATAAATATGCGGAACATTTGTTTGGAACGTTATGGGGTCAACTTTGATCCGGCCACGACTATCACATTCAAGGCCGATCTTATCGAGGCCTAAGCTTCCTATATTACCACTGCGGCCGGCCGCATAAAGCAGCACATCGGTTTTCACCACGCGGCCATCAGCCAGATGCGTTTCAACGCAATTTTCCTTGACCACGATGTCTTTCACCGCACAGCCCAGCCGTACCGTCATGCCGCGGTCGCGCATTTGATGAATGAAATCATCCACCAGTTCCTTGTCGACAAATTCCAAAATGGCTTCGCGCGGTTCAATCAACGTCACTGGCACATCAAGCGCTGAAAAAATTGTGGCATATTCAACCCCGATCACACCGCCGCCAACCACGGTCAGCGTGCGCGGCAGCTTTTTAATGTCGAGAATTTCGTCGCTGTCAAAAA
>JAYVXY010000027.1:0-2627 GCA_043784785.1 Aestuariivirga sp.
GTCAAAAACCGTTTCGCCCAAGTGCCCGCCCTTCGTGATGGGCAAATGGTCGCTGTGCAATCTGCGGCGATCTTGATTCATTTGTCGGAAGCCCTTGCCAAGTTTGAAGGTAAAACCCCGCTTGAAAAACAACGCGTTACCGAATGGTTGTTCTGGGCTTGGGATAAACTGGCGGTTCCGGTGTTCCGTTTGCGCGCGAGGGCCAGGGGCACACGCCAATTCGGCGATGAAGTGCGCGTTATGTATGACACTGAGGCGCGCGCCGCCATTTCGGTTTTGGAAAATGAACTTGGGCGGTCGGAATGGATTGTTGGCAAGAAAACCACCATTGCAGATATCGCCATTTATGGCGTGCTGCGCTATGCTGGCGAAGGCGGCGTCGATATATTACATTATCCTCATGTGATAGCATGGAAGAAGAGGTTTGAAGAGTTGCCGGGTTTTGCTACACCCGAACAACTTCTGCCGATGGAGAGCAGACTAACCTAGAACTTTAAGGCCACACCTGCGTGACTTCAGTAAAGCTTCCAAGCCCCGCGAACCAAAACAAGGCCCCCATAGCTGATCAGCCAAAACGTCGCAAACACCGCGATTGGAGTGGGGCGACCATTGGTGTGATCTTCGGGATGTGTGGTCTTTTCGCGGCCCGTCTCGGCCAGATCTGGATTGGCTTTGATATTTTCGCGCAGTTCTGGATTCAATTTGTTTTTATTACTTTGGCTTGCGCCTTGGGCCTTGCCTCACCGCGCTATAAAACACTTGTTGCCATGGTGCTGTTGTCTGTGATGGTCACCAGTTACAGCATTTGGCCTCATTATGTTTCGGCAGCTGCTCCACCAAACTTGCCGGCCCTGGAAGCCAATGAAAAAAAGTTGACCGTCGCCAGTTGGAACACTTATGGCCTCAACACCGATATCGATGCCATGTCGCGCGAGGTCTTGAGGCTCGATCCTGATGTGATGACATTGATTGAGTTTGGTGCTGAAAAGGCAAAAGTGCTTGATCAATTGCGCGCAAAATATCCCTATCAGGAAACCTGTTGGAAAATGGAAGGTTGTGATTTCGCCATCATTTCCAAAACCCCGCTGAGTGATGCAACCGGGAGGGACTATTGGGACGGCCCGCCCTTCCTGAGTGCCAAGCTAGGGCCGGAATTTGGCAACCTCACGATCATCGGCGTGCACACCAGCAGGTTTCCCCACCAGCGCGCCCAGCTCAGCCAGATTCTGGCCTTTGTCAAACTGATGGACAGTGTTCCAAATCGCGTGGTCCTGATGGGGGATTTCAATGCCACGCCATTTTCGCGCATTACCCAAACCATAGTTGACAGCCTTGGCCTTGAACGCCTCACCTATCTGCCATCATGGTCAGCCACTTATGGTTTCCCACAATTGGCAATCGATCATATTTTCGTCAGCCCCAGCATCAAGGCGTTGGATCATGAACGTATCGGCGAAAGCGCCAAATCGGATCATTTTCCAATCAGCATCACTCTGGCCGTGCCATTGAATTAAGGCCCCAATCGCCAAGAGTGGTGAATCGCTGATGAAGAAAATTCAGTGAATTTATCTCTAATTTTAGCCAAGTCATTGATTCGAATCATCAAATTCAAACTGGCTAATGCGCAGTTAAAGCGTTGTTCAACACTTCTTAAGTCTGCCGCTTAACGCGGCGTTGAAAGGCTTCAGCCAAATTCACATCCAACGACCAGCGCAATGCTGGCAAACAAAACCAACAGGATGGGGTTTAAAATGAATATGATTGAAAATACAAATTTCGCCAATGATGTCATCAACAGCAATGCCGATGCACTTTTCGAACTGGGCATGAAATATTGCTTGGGCCGCGATGTCGCCCAAAGCAACATTGAAGCCCATAAATGGTTTAATATCGCAGCGATGAAAGGCAGCGAGGCCGCCAAGCTTTATCGCTGTGACATCGCCCGCGAAATGTCGGTGAACGAAGTTGCTGAAGCCCAGCGCCAAGCCCGCGCCATGCTCACGCTGCACTAACCAAGCGAATTTAGAAGTAATTAAAGAGCGTCAAACCAAGGCCCGCAAACGGAAATATCCGTGCGGGCCTTAAACTTGAGAAACAGCAATTCAGTATCTGACTGAAAAATCCGGTGCTGATGAATCGGTGTTTGAAAAGAACTGGTTGATATAGCTGTCATGCTGGTGGCGCTCCAGCTGCTTGCGGTAAAGCTCGCTCTCATAAATATCGGTCTGTGAGGTCAATGCCTGTGCATCGCTGTTCAATGCTGGCAGAGAGCTGACATTGGTCGAATAACCAGCACCCAAAGGAATGTAGTTCTGATAGGCCTCAGCGGGCGAAACCACAAAAAACGCAACGGCACTTACAAATAAAACTGTTTTCAAACGCATAGCTCACCTCAATTCCACACCGCCCATTAAAGCACAAATCGGCCAAACACACAAAGATTCGGTTAACCACTAGCCAAGCAAAGCGAAAATTCGCAATTTCCTCAACCCAGCGCTTGCACCCCAGCCCAAATCAAGGCAAAAGCCCGCCTTGTGGAAACGTGGCCGAGTGGCTGAAGGCAACGGTTTGCTAAATCGTCATACGCTGTAAGGCGTATCGAGGGTTCGAATCCCTCCGTTTCCGCC
>JAYVXY010000028.1:0-8657 GCA_043784785.1 Aestuariivirga sp.
GCCTTGTCATCATGGCCTAGCTTATCACGGCCACCAAAGAACATTTGATCGGCTTCGACAATTGGAGATTCCGGCCCAGAGCCACCTACAGGCGCATCACCGTCAACCCAGCCCATGTATTGTCTGATAAGGTTGCACATGCGCCAAGCCGTTTTATAGGTCACGCCTGTAAGCCTTTGCACCTCTTTAGCGCTTACACCGTTGCGAGATGATGTGAACAAGTACATGACCTGAAACCACGTTGTGAGAGGCGTTCTAGTGGACTGGAATGGCGTTCCGGCCATTGGGTGAATGTGGTGGCCGCAATTGCATGTATATGCTGGCATTTTTGCCAATTTGTGGAAAGTATCGTATTGACCGCATTTTGGGCATATAGTCACAATTCCGTAACGTGTCTTAAACAGGTGATTGAGGCATATGTCATCCGTGGCGAATTTCGCTTGAAACTGCTTTAATGTCATTGATTTAGCCATGGTCTCAATCTCCTATGATTTTAATATAGGGATTGTTTTGACATACGTCAAGGGGATATATCCGGCGTACGGTGGATGGACTAGATAGGCATAGTCTCCACAATTGGGCCTCTAATTTTTCACCAACAAGTCTTGCAAGCTGACTGAAGACAACGTTGGGAATGAGATTGGCAGCTTTGTGTTGTTTGGATATGAGGCCCTTAAAGCTCAACCTCTGTAATATCGGCCAGCTTCATCAACTGCCGTTGTAGTCCAATTTTCAGAGTTGTGTTGGCGTGAACAGGAATGGTGAGACGCACTACGCTGCCGTCCTTGCCATAGATATGGTGACTTCCATTAATGCGGAGGAGTTGCCAGCCGCGCCGTTCAACCAATTTGGCAAATGCTTTGCCTGAGACAGACTTTATACAGCAATGTCCAAAATCCTGCTATGTCCGCCCGGTTTTGGTGGCGCAATTTCAACGGCCAAGCATCCTTCTATCGCTTCCCGAATATTAAACAGCAATTCTTCCATTGTTTCGCCTTGGCTGACACAGCCGGGTAATGCAGGAACTTCGGCCCAGAAGCCACCCTCTTCGGCATCATGGATGACAGCTTTGATCTTCATTTTAAATCTCCGGTTCGTTGAAACCAAGATAGTGTTTTGTTGAAGCTTTGCAATATGGTCATTCCCACGGCCGCACCGGATTTTCTTCTGACCAAACCCGCGCGCGAGCTTCGGCTTCGATTCGCACTTCTTCGGTTGAGCCAAAGCGGAGTTCGTTGAGCCTTGCGAAAATGATTGGGTTTTCATTTTTGATCGCTGATTGTGCGGCGATGATATACCACATCAAGGCGCGCGTATCATCCTGCCGGACAACGGTACCGCTTTTATAGAGTTCGGCTAAGTAAGCAGCGGCATCTGGACTGTGTTTACGCACCGCAGCGTTAAGCCATTTCAGGCCTTGCGTTGGGTTCTTGGCCATGCCCTCGCCCTCAATGCTCATGGTGCCCAGCGAATAAAGTGCGCGCGGATGGCCATAGGATGTGGCGATGCGCAAATAGGTTCGTGCGGCAGCTTGTGGGTTAGCCGCAAGTTTGGCACTGCGAATGCCGGTTCGCAAATAGTCAGCCACGCGCAATTGCGCGTCTACGACAATGCGCAGGCGGTTCTTGTCGGGTTCTTCTGGATCATAATTTTCAGCGACACGACTGTAATAGGAATAGGCCGTGGCTTGATCGACGGGCACGCCTTGACCCAAGCGGAACATGTTGCCCAAATACCAGTCGGCCACCATATTTCCGTCTTCGGAAGATTTGCGGAAATAGGTGGCGGCTTGAGGATAGTCCCCATCCATATAGGCACTGCGGGCGCGTTTTAGATCATCCGTCCAGAAGGGCACGATGTCGATATGGGGCAATCTAATTTCGGGTGGACGGAACATCGAAAAGAAATCGCCCACCGGATCATTATCGCCGGCTTGTGCTGGTTCGGCCACGACCATCAATGCCAGCAGCGCAAAAGCCAGCAAAACCTGTTGTGAAATGAAGCGCAAAGCAAAACTCATAACGGGCGGAACCCCGCCCAGAAATCGAAAAGCGCGGACAAAATTATCACTTTCGCATTTCTCGCATTAAAGTCGCCCATCATCAATCAATGCTTTGCCCAAGGGCGAACCTAAATCCTAAATGTTAAAACGCGCTGACCAAATTGGCCAAAACGCTAATGTCTGATCATATTTTTGAATATAAGCCAATTGCGGCGGATCATGGTTGAAGCCGTGACCCAAAACGGCTGGCCTCACAAAAGTAAAGACTGTTGCGGGAATGCAACATTCGCCAAAAGGGGTTCATTCTACAACTGTGACGTGCCATCATATTGCAATGACAGATTCTCCTTTAGCTGCCGAACCAGCCATTCTTGAAACCTTGGAATTTGCCTATGTGCGAAGGCCTGGTCTGTTCAAGATCGTCATTGTAAATTTTCTTCTGGGCCTGATTACGCTTTCGATCTGGCATTTCTGGGGCAAAACTAAAGTACGCCGCCATATTTGGAGTTGTATCCACATTAACGGCGAACCGCTTGAATATACGGGCACCGGTGGTGAATTGTTTCGCGGCTTTTTGCTGGTGTTTGTCATTTTTATATTGCCCTATCTGTTGCTCTATGCGGGCCTCAGCCTTTATTTGGGGCCTGGTCATCCGGCCTTGCAGGCGGTTACCAGTTTATTTGCATTGCTTGGCTATTTGCTCGGTGGATATGCGATTTATAAGGCGCGCAATTTTCAGCTTTCGCGCACCAACTGGCGCGGCATCCGGGGCAATATGGCGGGCTCTGCGGGGCTTTACAGCCTGACTTATTTTGGGAGTATATTGGCCCGAAGTTTTTCCCTCGGTTGGGCCACGCCTGTGATGAATGTGGTGATGTCTGAGCAAATGATTGGCGATATGCGCTTTGGTGATGCAGCGTTCAAGTTTAAAGGCCGTGCTGGGCCGCTTTATCCAACTTATGCCCTGTGCTGGTTCTTAACATTTTTCGTCCTCATTGGCGGAATGATATTGGTTGGCGTTACTGCTTACCAATGGTTTGGCCCCGAGGTTTCGGATGCTTTAGCCCGCGTATTTCATGAGGCGGGAAAAGGGCCCCCGACTTCCAGTGATGATTTCATATTTGGATTCATCATCTTCGCGGTCTTTGCTGTGATTTTAGTTTATGTGTTGATCATTCCCATGTTGTGGTCGATCTATGCTGCGGTTGAAATGAGCACCTTGGCCAATTACACCCGCTTTGATGGGGCTCAGTTTAAATTGAAAGCCACGGCAGGCAGCATTATCTGGCTGGTTGTGGGCAATCTTTTACTGTTGGTTTTCACGCTTACGCTGGCAAGGCCATTCATCATCCAGCGCAATGTTTCATATGTGTTCAAGCGTTTGAGGCTTGACGGCGCGGTTGACCTCAATCGCATACGCCAGTCCATCGCAGCTATGCCTACCCGCGGCGAAGGCCTTGCTGATGCGTTTGATTTGGGGGCTTGGTGATGGCTGTTTCCGCACAATATTTCGATGGCGAAATCGCCAAGGCCCGTGCTGTCGAGGTGAATGACGACGGAGCCAACCTGACCTTTTCTGGAATGGATACGCCTTATACGTCCTGGAGCATTAAAGGCCTTCACTCCATTGATCCACCAGCACCTGGTCAGCCGTTTCGGATGACCCATGAAGACAAGCCGGGTGCGCGCCTGATCATCCGAGATGAGGCGTTTATCAAAACGCTGATTTCACGTTCTCCGCATCTTAAAGGTGGATATTCAGGGCGCGATATTGCTCATATTTTCGGTTGGACAGTGGGCGGGTTGGCGGCGGTCGCCGGAATTGGCTATCTCGCCCTCACATTTCTGCCAGATCGGGTGGCGCATATTCTGCCAAATACGTGGCGTGATCGTGCGGGCAAACAAATCGAAGAGTCGATGGTCAGCAATTCCCGTATTTGCCATTCCACTTTGGGCGATGAAGCCTTGGCAACAATGATTGGCAATCTGGCCGAGGGTTCGCCTGATATGCCAGCAATTGCCGTTCGTATTTACGATATGCCCATTCTTAACGCCTTCACCGTGCCCGGTGGACATATTATCCTCACGCGAGAGTTGATTGAAAAGGCAGATTCGCCTGAAGAACTCGCGGGTGTATTAGCCCATGAAATTGGCCATGTGGCTTTTTTCCATCCCGAAGCTCAGCTTGTGCGGCTTTCTGGCATGCAAGTTCTAGTCAGCATATTCACCGGATCAAATGGCGGTGACTTGACAGCCGATGTGGCTTTCATGGCGGCTATTTTGCGATATTCGCGCGAAGCTGAATGGCAGGCGGATGGCTATGCGAGGCAAACTCTTGTCAACGCGTCCATCGATCCCGAAGGCCTGAAACGGTTTTTTCTCAAGATTATTCAACTTGAAAATGGTGGGCATTCTGCCTCAGGCCCGTTGGCAAAATTGGGCGGGTTATTCAACACGCATCCTGGAACTGAGGATCGCATCAAGGCCATTGAACCGCTGCCCGCCGGAAAAATTGCAAAGCCTGCATTAACCGCTGATCAATGGAAAGCGCTGAAGGATATTTGCAAAGGCTGAAATTTATTCTGCGCTTTCGCTCGCTTCTTCTTCACTGATCCGTTCAACCGACACCACATGCTCATCAGCGGCTGTATCAATCACAATGACACCTTGGGTTGACCTGCCCGCTTTGCGAATGCCTTCGACTGGGCAGCGAATGAGCTGACCGCCATCCGTCACCAGCATGATCTCATCGCTGTTTTCAACCGGGAACGACGCAACCAAATGGCCATTGCGTTCATTGACCGCCATGGCTGTTATGCCTTTGCCGCCGCGATTGGTGATGCGATATTCAAAGCTCGAAGTGCGTTTGCCGTAACCATTGGAAGAGACCGTGAGGATAACTTGTTCGGCGGCACCCATTTGGGCGTAACGTTCTTGGCTCAAAGTGGCTTCTGCGGAAACTTCCTCGTCGGTCGGGCCAGCTTCAGTTTCCTCACCTGCGACTGCCCGTGACATTTTGATAAAGGCCGCGCGCTCTTCGCTGGTTGCTTCAACATGGCGCAGCACAGACATTGAAATCACATGATCATCATCCGCCAGTTTTATACCGCGCACACCAGTGGAGCCACGGCTTTGGAACACGCGCACATCATCCACGCTAAAGCGAATACATTGGCCCAGTGCTGTGGTGAGCATAATGTCATCGGCGTCGGTGCAAATATCGACACCAGCGATCATGTCGCCCGCTTCCAGTTTCATGGCGATCTTGCCGGCCTTGTTGATGTTTTCAAATTCGGTGAGCTCATTGCGGCGCACATCGCCACTGCGTGTTGCGAACATAATGTGCATTTGGGCCCAAGTTGCCGGATCCTCCGGCATTGGCATGATCGTGGTGATGCGCTCGCCTTGCGACAATGGCAGCAGATTGATCATGGCCTTGCCGCGGGCCTGCGGATTGCCTACGGGCAATCGCCAAGTCTTCAAGCGATAAACCATGCCCAAAGATGAGAAAAACAGGATTGGCGTGTGGGTGTTGGCCACAAAAAGTTTGGTGACGAAATCTTCGTCCCTCACCTGAACCCCCGCCCTGCCCTTGCCGCCACGCCGCTGGGCACGGTAAGCTGAAAGTGGAACACGTTTCACATAGCCGGTGTGGCTGACTGTGACGACCATGTCTTCGCGCTGAATCAAATCTTCGTCTTCAACTTCACCTTCATTTTCAATTATTTCTGTGCGTCGAGGTGTAGCAAAATCAGCTTTGACCGAGACGAGTTCATCTTTGATGATCGCACGAACACGCGCGCGTGAACCAAGAATTTCAAGATAATCTTTGATCTCCACAGCGAGTTTTTCCAACTCTGCCGAAATCTCCTCAAGGCCCAATTGCGTGAGGCGTTGCAAGCGCAGATCAAGAATGGCGCGGGTTTGCTCTTCTGAGAGCTTATAGGTTCCATCCGCATTCAACTTATGGCGTGGATCCGCAATCAGCGCGATTAAAGGCTCCAACATTTTGGCGGGCCAATTTCGGTTCATCAATGCTTCGCGCGCGGCGGCGGCATCACGCGAGGCGCGGATCAGGCGGATAATTTCATCAATATTGGCAACCGCTATTGCCAGGCCCACCAAAACATGGGCGCGGTCCCTGGCTTTCTTCAGCAAGAACTTGGTGCGCCGTGTGACAACTTCTTCGCGGAAAGAAATAAAGGTGTTAAGCAAATCGAGAAGGTTGAGTTGCTCTGGCCTGCCGCGGCTGAGGGCAATGTTGTTGACGCTGAACGAGCTTTGAAGTTGTGAGAAACGCCAAAGTTGATTGAGGACGATTTCAGGCTCGGCATCGCGTTTCAGTTCGATGACCACGCGCATGCCTTCACGCGAGCTTTCATCTCGAATATCCGAAATGCCTTCGATTTTTTTATCGCGCACCATCTCGGCGATTTTTTCGATCATGATTGATTTATTGGTTTGATAGGGAATTTCGGTGACGACCAGCGCAAGGCGGTCTTTGCGGATCGTTTCGGTTTCGACGCGGCTGCGCATGACAACTGAGCCGCGACCGGTAGCGAAAGCGCTTTTGATGCCGGAACGACCGAGAATGATGCCGCCTGTTGGAAAATCAGGGCCCGGAATAATTGGCAGCAATTCTTCCATGGTGATCGAAGGGTTTTCGATCACGGCCAAGGTGGCATCAATCACTTCGCCCAGATTGTGGGGAGCCATATTGGTGGCCATGCCCACGGCGATGCCGCCTGAACCATTCACCAAAAGATTGGGATATTTGGCAGGCAGCACTGATGGCTCACGGAATTCGTTTGAATAGTTCAGGGTGTAATCGACAGTGTCGCTTTCCAAATCATCGAGCAGCGGCATTGCCGTTTTGGCGAGACGTGATTCCGTATAACGGTCAGCGGCTGGTGGATCGCCATCAACAGAGCCAAAATTGCCTTGACCATCTATGAGCGGCAGACGCAGCGAAAAATCTTGCGCCATGCGCACCATGGCGTCGTAGATCGCGAGATTGCCATGGGGGTGATATTTACCCATCACATCACCAACGATACGGGCCGATTTCTTGTAGGGTTTGTCGGGCGTGAACCCATTTTCATACATTGTGTACAGAATGCGCCGATGCACCGGTTTCAGGCCGTCGCGAACATCGGGAAGTGCGCGGCTGACAATCACGCTCATGGCATAATCAAGGTAAGATTTGCGCATCTCCTCTTCGATAGAAATCGGTGAAATCTCGTTCGGATTGGCGGGCGGCAAGCCCTTTTTGTCGTTGTCTTTATCGGCCACTTTAGCGTTTCAACCTTTGAGCAAAATCACCTAAAAAACAAAGTCGAAACCACAAGGGTTTCGACTCGTTTCACATCGTCGAATGATAGGCTCTTAAACTGCTCAGAGCAACGACACTGCGCGAGTTTTGCTCTGTGTCGCGATATGATTTGCAGGTCAAATTGGCGTTATCGTAAAGCCGCTGCCTTGATAGTAGCCAGCCTCGCTAATCAACCCGGAGCAGCGGGCGCGACCACCCAGCCACTTGTTCCAAGCGATACAGATTTTGTTGCCGCTCAGGTTCCAATGACCACTGTCGATTGCGCCTTTGGCAGCACCGAAAACCGTGCCATTGCTGCGCAGTGTAACGGTCATGTTGGAAACGCCCATGAGTGTCACCTTATAGCGACCAGGGGCCAGGTTTTTGAGTTGTGCGGGTCCTAATGTGTCGCCAGCAATCGCCGACGGAAGCTGGCTAAAAATCAGTCCAGCCATTATCATTGCAGTTACGAATCGATTCATTTTTGGCCTCAAATGTTATGTTGCAACGCAACAAACGCCTAAGTTGGGCCAAATTATGTCACTTTATGAGATTTCCATTCTTCATAATTGACACAGGATTCTGTTCTTCGTCATAAGTGGGATCGACGTCATAGTCTTTGAGGACAAATTGGCCATCAACGAACACCCATGTGCCTTGTGACGATGCATCGCCAATACCGCGCCATTTTGCAAAGGATGTGATCGTATTGGTGGCCTCGTCATAGTCTGAGTTGGTCAATTCGTGACTCGCCGTGAAGCCATCGACAGCCATGGATTTAAGAGTCTTGCTGTCTTCGTCGCTATATTTAAGATCGAGATGCGGTTCGCTGAAACTCAAGAGGTTCAATTGGTTACCCGACGTGTCACTTAAATAGAAGACTTGGGTTTCATTGTAGGCAGCCATCGTGCAATCAAACACAAAAAGTGAAACTTCTGCGGGCGGGTCATTTTCCGAAGATCCGGCTGGTTTATATTTGATTTTATATTGATGCGGTTCGTTGATCCCGCCCCGCGTTTCCTCAACCTTCTGACAATGACCATCCTGCTCGGCAACAAACCTTGCCTTGGCATCGTCAATTGTAGCGGTGGCGGTGTTGTTATCAGGTGCAGCATCACCACATTTGGGCAATCCGTAAACCGCAAAATCATCATCCTTGCCGGGCTTCAATGCGCCCTTTTCAACAATAAATGGCCGGAATGGCGGCTCCTGGATCGCACCATTCACAGCTTTCACTGTGTAGCACCCTAGTGCCGCGAGTCATTCAGAATGACGGGTAGAGCCTTTTCAGTTTGATACGGGCGTCAGCTGTTGTGAACTGCCAGTCGGCTTTGGCGTGGTGTT
>JAYVXY010000029.1:0-2614 GCA_043784785.1 Aestuariivirga sp.
GGCCTTGATATCTGACCAAGCGCAAAAACTCCTTCGCGGCGGTCACGCCAGAGGCTTCCATCACGACAAAGTCAGGGCTCTGCTCCTGGCAAAAACGAATGCCTTCCTCGGCACCTGCACGTTCATCGCAGTGGATGCCAATACTCCCCAAAATCTGCAGCAATCTCTGCCGCTCAACCGGGTTTTTATCAATCAAAAGACAATTCAGCATTTGCTCTCACTCTCTTGCACACCGCACCACTAACCGCACGCTGAACGAGTCCTGACTCCACCATGGTTAATGAGAGGTTAAACAGTTTATCAACAGCTCAAGAGATGATATAAGATATTGATATTTATGGTAAATTTATGATGATCCACAAACTTGTCAACAAGGCGAAATTGTGGTGTTCGAGCAATGTTCACGACTCGCAGAGCGACTCACCGCCAAACGCGATAAACCAAAAGTTGTATTGAGAGGGAATATGCGCTTTGAGCGCCTAGCTGGGCCGGCGCATACGCCAAGCCGTTTCAACCGTGGCATATTCGGCATAGCCCAACCTTGCGATGGGCTTCATTGCTGCTGTATTCACACGGCCATTTTCAATGAACTTCTCATCAATATGAATGCCAATCACTCTGCCAATGACCAACCAGTCATTCACCTGGCCCAGATCATCCGGCAATTCGACCGTTTGAAAATGCTTGCACTCCAAACACACCGGGCTGGCCGCCACCCGTGGCACCTTGATCAAACGGCAATCAGCCTTCTCCAAACCAGCCAGAATAAACTCATCGCCCTCAATGCCTGAAGACGTCAGATTCATCGCCTCACGCAAATCGAATGTGGCGAGGTTTACGGCAAACTCACCAGTCTCAGTCAGGTTTCGGATTGTATCTTTTTGCCCACCCGAACCAAACGCCACATAATGCGGGTTATGCGCAAATGCGTTGTAGAAACTATAAGGTGCCAGATTGGCTAAGCCATTTTTCGATAAGGTGGAAATCCAGCCAATGGGTCTAGGTCCCACAAGGGCGTAAAATGGATCCAACGGCAAGCCATGATCATTGCGCGCAACTTCATAAAACATTACTTCAAGCCTTTGAAAAGCGCGGGCAGATCAGCCACGGAATCTAAAACATAATGCGCCAGATGGGCAATATCCTCGCGCCGTGCATTTCCCGAAAGAACCGCAATGGCCAAGCCAGCGCCACCATTATGCGCCTCTTCCATATCATGCGTGTTGTCGCCCACCATCGCGATCTCGGATGGATGCAGGCCCGTTGTCTCAGCAAACCGCGCGATCATTTGACCAGAAGGTTTGGGAATGGCCACATTATCGGCCGCGATGACATCAACAAAATAATCATGCACGCCCAAGCGGTGCATGTGATTGGTAGCCGAGCGAAAACTGTCGTTTGTAGCAATCCCCAGTTCCAATCCGAGGAGGTGCAACTCGTCAAAAATAGGAATCAGCGGCATAAGCGGTTTCATCATATCTGTGGCCAGCGGCGCATAATCATGATCCAGCAACGCACATTTTTCTTGAATGCCCGCCGCATCAAGATCCGGCCACCAGATCTCCATTGCCTGTTTTGTCGTTCCGGCTGCCAATATACCGCCGGGAACAAAACGATCTGAAGCCACATCATATCCAGCCATGGCCATAAGAGCATTGACTTCAGAAGGGCCTGCTTTGAATGCTTCCGCCAAAAAGGTTTTGTAAATTGGAACCCATGTGGCGTTGGATTCGATCAACGTTCCATCCTTGTCAAACAACACACCCCGAATGACCATTACGAAGAAATCCTTGTAAGCAATGTGCTTGGATCAGGCCGTGGCCGATCTTCCAGCAGAACAGTAGACGTACCGATATAGATTATCCCCGCCACTTGTTCATGCAGCCCAACGCCCATCACAGCTTTGGCCCCTTCATCATAGGCCACCCAATCTGATTGCCATTGCACATCGAAACCCAAAGCCGTTGCTGCCAAAACCGCATTATAGCACACGGCTGCCGAAGAAAGCTGCTGCTCCCACACTGGTATCTTTCCATGATTGGCAGCCGTTGAAACCACAATTAGGATCGTCGGAGCACGCAGAAAAAGCCCACGCTGGAAATCCAGACTTTCGGCCCCATGCGTAGGATTGTTCTTCGCCCACACTTGCGCAAAGCCCTCCCCCATGCGCACGCGGCCCTCACCCTCAATTAAAACAAACCGCCAAGGTAAAAGCTTGCCGTGATCAGGCACACGCACGGCGATTTCCAAAATCTCCGCCATTTGTGCAGAAGATGGCCCCGGCCCAGACATGGCTTTGGCTGAGCCGGATTTGCGACTTTTCAAAAAAGCCAAAATATTTGACGTGTCATTCAGTTTCATGATGCAGCTATTTGGCAATTGGCCAGCATTTTGGCAATGCTTTCAATTGAAATGGTCAAATTAACCATTGATTAAGCATCTTGTTGCCGGAACCTATTGCGCATGCTTGAACATATTCACCGGCCAAAGAGCTGGGGGAGAGTTAAACAGGGGAAACACGCGAATGGACGCCAGCACCCGTCCACCGCATATCCGCCACCAAGGATTAGAGCGCGTCGCGCCTGCCTTGGTGGCGGCTCTATTTCTGCATGGC
>JAYVXY010000030.1:0-2605 GCA_043784785.1 Aestuariivirga sp.
TGCGCGTTGAGAATGATAATTTCTGACATAAATCGTCCTTGTGCTCATTTGCATGATGCACTGCCCCGCCTGCCTGCGCTAGACTGGGAAAATCAAAATATTGAGGAAACGCCGAACATGAAAACACGCGCTGCTGTCGCTTTTGCTGCTGGTCAACCCTTGCAGGTTGTTGAGGTTGATCTCGAAGGGCCGCGCGCCGGTGAGGTGCTGATCGAAGTCAAGGCCACCGGTATTTGCCACACCGACGCCTACACTCTGTCTGGCGCGGATGCCGAGGGTATATTCCCCAGTATATTGGGCCATGAGGGCGCGGGCATTGTGCTTGAGGTTGGCGCGGGCGTAACCTCTGTCAAGCGTGGCGACCATGTCATTCCGCTCTACACGCCAGAGTGCCGCGAATGTGACTATTGCCTGTCACGCAAAACCAACCTTTGCCAGAAAATCCGCATCACACAGGGCCGCGGCCAGATGCCGGATGGCACCAGCCGCTTTTCGTTTGAAGGCAAAAAACTGGCGCATTACATGGGCACCTCGACCTTCTCCAACCACATTGTGGTGCCGGAAATCGCGGTGGCAAAAATCCGCCCCGACGCACCGTTTGATAAGGTTTGTTATATCGGCTGCGGTGTTACCACCGGCATTGGCGCGGTGATCTGGACGGCAGGCGTTGAAGTTGGCGCGCGCGTGGTGGTGTTCGGCCTCGGCGGTATTGGCCTCAATGTGTTGCAGGGCGCGCGGATGGCAGGCGCAACCCAGATTGTCGGCGTCGATCTCAACCCCGAGCGCGAGGCGATGGCGCGTAAGTTTGGCATGACCCACTTCGTCAATCCGAAGGACATTAAGGGCGATATTGTCGGGCATCTGGTCGAGCTCACGCAGGGCGGCGCGGATTATTCGTTTGATTGCACCGGCAATGTCACTGTTATGCGTCAGGCGCTGGAATGTTGCCACAAGGGCTGGGGCCAGAGCATTATCATCGGTGTTGCACCCTCAGGCGCGGAAATTTCAACCCGCCCGTTCCAATTGGTAACCGGACGGGTGTGGAAGGGCACAGCGTTTGGCGGCGCGCGCGGCCGCACGGATGTGCCGAAAATTGTCGATTGGTATATGGAAGGCAAGATCAACATTGATGATCTCATCACCCATAAGCTACCGCTTGAGCGCATCAACGAAGGCTTTGACCTGATGCACGACGGCAAGTCGATACGGGCTGTGGTGGAGTTTTAATGATCAAAAGCGCCAACGACATCTTTGTAAAACGGCAGAAAATTGAATCACTGAAGGCTTGGGAGCCGTTTTACGATTGTGTCGGCATTCTGTTTGACTTTCAAAATTCCGACATTGATGATGAACACCCGGAATGGCGGAGAAATTGGATTGCTGGCTCTGCTTTGTTAAGATGCATTGGTCATGTTTTGGCTAAAGTAGACGCAAAAATTTCTGGAAGGCACAAAGTTGTAATCACTGAAAAATACTTATCTTGGAAGTCCGAACCAGATTCAAAAGAGATATTTTTTGGATTTATTGAAAAGGAACGAAACAATATTTTAAAAACTTACACGATAGGCGCAGGAATATCGCGGGATCAGTATGGGGAATTCTTATCTTACGGTGCAGATCACAACGCTTTAACTCTATTCCGGACGGCGGTTTACTGGTGGCGCTCACAGCTCGAAGAAATTGAAATAAAAATAGCTTCTCACTCTATCGTCGCTGCAAAGCCCTCACCCTAACCCTCTCCCAGGGGGAGAGGGGATTTGCTCGCGCCGCCCCTTCTCCCCCTGGGAGAAGGTTGGGATGAGGGCCAATTACCAGACCAAACCAACTTCGCGAGCAATTGTTGCAAGCACGGATTCAATTTCATGCATTATGTCGTGATTTGAAAACCGCGTCACGATAAAGCCCTGAGACTTCAACCACATATCTCGTTTGGCATCATAACTATTATCGCCATGTTGATCGCCATCAGCTTCGACGATCAACATTTTATCAAAACAAAGAAAATCAGCGATATAAGAACCGACTGGAACCTGTCTGCGGAACTTTAACCCCAGAAACTTCTGATTGCGTAACGATTGCCAAAGTTTTTGCTCAGCACTTGTTGGTTCATGCCGCATTCCTCTGGCACGTCGGGTGAGCAGAGGCGGTTGATTTGGCGACATTTCAAATTTCGCTTTTTGCCTTCACCTTGGCCCTCTCCCAAAGGGTGAGGGAAGCGCGCAATCCCGGCGGAGCCTTAAAGCCCCACCTTATAATCCGCTTCGGTCTTCGACCTTATTTCAGCTTCGGTCACGCCGTCGGCCAGTTCGATCAGGGTCAGGCCGCCGTGCTTCTTGTCGATATTGAACACGCCCAAATCGGTGATCACCATATCAACCACGCGCTGTCCAGTAAGCGGCAGGTTACACGCCTTCAGCAGCTTCGATTCGCCCTTGGCTTCATGCTCCATCAGCACAACCACGCGCTTGACACCCGCGACCAGATCCATCGCGCCGCCCATGCCCTTGACCATTTTGCCCGGGATCATCCAGTTGGCGAGGTCGCCATTTTGCGCCACCTGCATTGCCCCCAAAATCGAAAGGTCGATATGGCCGCCACGGATCAT
>JAYVXY010000031.1:0-2591 GCA_043784785.1 Aestuariivirga sp.
TGATGACGTTTGTTTTGTTCGGCGAAACATTAAATGTGGTGCAGATTTTAGGGATGGCAGTTTGTGCAGCGGCGGTTTTGATTGTGAACCGCCAGACTAATGCCGCGACCACCATAGGCCCAGCATTAAAAACACCACCGCAATAAATTGAAGTCCCACACGCCAGCGCATGAATTGTTGGGATTTGTTGGATGAGCCGCCGCGCATCATGTTGAGAAGCCCTAAACACAGCACGATGAAGACAGCGGCCATGGCGACAGGGCCAGCATAGTTAAATAGATTCATTGATCAGACATCCTATTCACGAAACGATCCATCAGCCCTTGGGGAAAAAACCGTCTTGCCAACCCCATCACATGGGTTGGCGTTGTTACATAATAATGGGCCTTTGGGTTGGGTGATTCAATGGCATGAATGAGCTTTTCCAACACCGCTTCCGGCGGCAATTTGAAGCGGCTGGAGCCACCCTTGCCGAGCCGTAAGCGCTGGGCCTCATAAGCCGCCTTGTAATTGGATTTTTCGACATTGATGTGTTTGTCAAAATTTTTGAGTGCGGTTTCAACAAATTTGCTGGTGATGGGGCCAGGCTCAATGGTTGAAACAAAAATGCCGGTGCCGCGCAGCTCCATGCGCATTGTATCGGTCAGACCTTCAATGGCGAATTTGCTGGCATTATAAGCCCCGCGCCATTTCATTGCCACGATGCCCAATACGGATGAATTTTGCACAATGCGGCCTTCGCCGCCCGCCCGCATCATCGGCAAGCACAGCGTGGTGAGCTGGTGCCAGCCGAAGAAATTGGCGGCAAAAGAAGCTTCGAGTAATTCGCGGCTTAAATCTTCAACCGCACCGGGCTGGCCCGCGGCACCATTGTTGAACAATGCATAAAGCTTGCCGCCTGTGCGCTTGGAAACTTCATCTGCACATGCCGCCACAGCATTGCGATCAACATAATCCATGATCAAGGTTTCAAGCCCGAGATCAGCCAGGCGCTTGGCGTCGGCCGCGTTGCGCACCGTGGCGAAAACCCGGTAGCCGCGCGCTTTCAAGCCCAATGCACACGTATAACCGATGCCCGACGAACAGCCAGTGATGAGAATTGATTTTGCGTGCACCTTCGAACTCCTTAAATGCCGTATTTGGGCCTGAATTCTGGGGTGTAGGGTCAAGCCTTGGTTTTCGCAAGTTGTTAAGGTTGGGCAATTAGGGTCGACACAATGAAAATGAAATATTTTATGAAACACGTGGGCTTGGTCGCGTTTGCCTTATCAATGATGGCGGGCTTGGCGCGCGCTGATGATCCTGTGTCGATGGGCACGTTTGAGGATTGGGAAAGCTTTAGCTATCAAGATCAAGGCAAGCCTGTGTGCTATATTTATTCAACGCCAAAGAAAACTGAATCACTCAAAAAGGTGAAGCGTGATCCGGTTTATTTTTTGGTGACCAATTATCCGGGCCGCAAGATTAAAGGCCAAGTTTCAACCATCATCGGTTATCCGTTCAAGGAATCTTCGGTGGTGACGGTGAAAGTGGATGATGCCTCCTTCGAGCTCTATACCAATGGCGATGCCGCCTGGGCCGCCACACCCGAGGTGGAAGCGGCCATTGTAAAAGCCATGAAGACCGGCAAGATCTTCACCGTGACCGGCACATCCTGGAAGGGCACAGAAACCACCGATAGCTATTCATTGGCCGGCATTTCAAAAGCGTTGGATAAAATTGACAGTTCTTGCAAATAAATTACGCGCATTTGGCGCTGCAGTGTTTGCCCTGTGGGTTTTGAGCGCGTCTGCCCATGCGGGTTGCAAGCCCTTGTCTTATGGCGGGCGCTCCTATTCTGTTTGTACTTTTGATATAAAGAACGAGCATGTCGAGCTTTTCAATCTGGACGAGAATGACATTCCGATTGGCAATTTTTCGAGGCTTGGAGCCAAATTAAAAGCTGATGGCAAAACGCTGACATTCGCCATGAATGCGGGCATGTATGATCAGAATTTGCGACCCGTGGGGTTATATGTTGAAAATGGTGTTGAGTCGAAAAAGCTCAACCATAAAAATGGTTCTGGTAATTTTCATTTAAAGCCCAATGGCGTGCTTTATATCAATGGCGAAAAATCTGGGGTGATGGAAACCGAGGCTTTTGCCAGATCGGGCATCAAGCCTGATTTTGCCACCCAGTCTGGCCCGATGCTGGTGATCAATGGCAAGATCCATCCCAAATTTTCAGCCACTGGCGTTTCCGCAAAAATCCGCAATGGCGTGGGCATGGTGGATGATCATACGCTGGTTTTTGTGATTTCGAATGATCCTGTCGGCTTTTATGATTTTGCCAGCCTGTTTAAAGATCAGCTGGGGTGCAAGAATGCGCTGTTTCTCGATGGCTCAATTTCCAGCCTGTTCAGCACCGAGGTGAGCGGGGTTGGCGGCTATGTTCCGCTGGGCCCTATGGTGGGTGTCTATGAAACGCGCTGATTAAGTGGCGCAGATGCTGGTCGCAAAAGTCTTCAACTTTTGCGGCATATGCGCTAAGGGGGCGCCATGACAACCCTTTTACAAACCGCCATTCCGTTGGCTGCCAGCTATATTCCCAA
>JAYVXY010000032.1:0-8563 GCA_043784785.1 Aestuariivirga sp.
TGACATTCAACAAACCTCCGATGTGCAAGTGTTGAACCCAGAGCATGTTTTGTGTTCGTTGGATCAAGGCGCTGAACTGCGCATTGAATTCACCATCAACAACGGCAAGGGCTATGTTGCCGCTGATCGCAACCGTGCCGAAGACTCGCCCATCGGTTTGATCCCGGTCGATTCGATTTACTCGCCGGTTCGCCGCGTGTCCTACCGCGTGGAGAATACGCGCGAAGGCCAGATCCTTGATTACGACAAACTGATCCTGACTGTTGAAACCAACGGCGCAGTTTCGCCTGAAGATGCTCTGGCTTATGCGGCCCGCATCCTCCAGGATCAAATCTCGGTGTTCATCAACTTCAGTGAGCCGACGGCTCATGTGGCTGAAGAAGTGCGCCAGGAACTGCCCTTCAATGCCGCCCTTCTCAAGAAGGTCGACGAGCTCGAGCTGTCTGTGCGTTCTGCCAACTGTCTCAAGAACGACAACATTGTCTACATCGGTGATCTGATCCAAAAATCTGAAGCAGAGATGCTGCGGACGCCGAACTTCGGCCGCAAGTCTCTCAACGAGATCAAGGAAGTGCTGGCCCAGATGGGTCTGCATCTCGGCATGGAAGTGCCGAACTGGCCACCTGAAAATATCGATGAGCTGGCCAAGAAATTGGAAAGCCACTACTGATTTTATACCGCCCGTGAGAGCGGGCGTTCAAGGAGATTTATCATGCGTCATGGTTTTAAAGGCCGCCAACTCAACCGCACATCTGCCCATCGTCAGGCGATGTTTGCGAATATGTGCGCCTCGCTGATCAAGCATGAGCAGATCGTAACAACTTTGCCAAAAGCAAAGGACTTGCGCCCCATCGTTGAAAAGCTGGTGACATTGGCCAAGAAGGGTGGTCTTCACGCCCGCCGCCAAGCCATCAGCCAAATGCGCGATGAAACCCAAGCCAAGAAGTTGTTTGATGTTTTGGCCGCCCGTTACAAGGATCGCAACGGTGGCTATATCCGCATCATGCGCGCCGGCTTCCGCCATGGCGATAATGCTGCTGTTGCCGTGATTGAATTTGTTGATCGCGATGTTTCAGCCAAAGGCCTCGACTCTGGCCCATCGCAAAAGAAGGAAGAAGCTGAAGCCGTTGCGGCATAAGCCTCTCAACATAAATTTTAAAAAGCAGGTCTTCGGGCCTGCTTTTTTATGTCGCCCACCCGCATTCCAAATGCCCTACCTACTCTCTCCCGCGAGGGGAGAGAGTTGAGGGCGGCGGCGTGCTTCAAAATATATTTTCCAAACTAGGAAAAAAACCTTGACAAAGTTCTTGTTATGTTCCAAATGCGGTATTGTCTTCTCTTGAAGGGGTTATCGCTCATGACGGTGGCTTAAATTGGGAAAGATGGGGCGCTTGCGGGGTTGGGCTATCGTGGCTCAGGCTCTCGAGAGCTGTTGATTGAAAAAGTCAGGGCACTACGACCTTGGCAGCCCTAATGGGCAAACTGCTGTCCCTTGGCCCTAGCACGGTTTCGGACCGTCCGGCGCAAGGAGCAGTTCGTTCACCAGCAGCAAAAATCGCCTCAAAAACGCGGGTGCCATTCAGCACTCAAATAGCCGGACTAACCTACCGGCACTCTCGTGACTGTTTGCGCCCGCGCAACCCTTCACTTCTTTCTACTCTCGCGAAAACGGAGGCAGCCGTTTTCATAGCTAGCGGGTTCATGTCCTCAAACACTCAACACTTTTTCAACTTCAACAATTTGGTGTTCACCATAGCCGTTAAACTTGGTCAGTGTTGAAACGCCATAAGCACCCAGCGTTCCAAACTCGATATAGTCGCCCTCGCGCAGGCCTTCGAGGATGTCGAGATTGTGTGGCAACACATCAAGCGGATCGCAAGTTGGGCCAAACACCTTCCATGATTTCACTGCGCCATGAATCACCTTGCCATCGCGGATCACGCGAAAGGGGGGCTTCAATTCCGGCACCTGCATATACTCCATCAGCGCGCCGTAAACGCCGTCATTGATGAAGATGTCATCACCATCGGTGCAAACTAATTTCACTTTTGCGAGCAGCGACATACAATTGGCCACCAACCCGCGACCAGGTTCGCATTCAAGCTTTGGCTGATCAGCACCAAAATGCTTGGCAACAGCTTCTTCAATAATGCGGAAAAACACAGTGGGTTCGGGCGCTGTTGAAAGCATGTAATTGGCCGGAAAGCCGCCACCCACATTTAAAGCGAAGATTTTAACATCGGCGTTTTTAGAGATGCGGGCCGCAGCCTCAATATGGCGCACATAAACTTGCGGGTCGCGGCTTTGAGAGCCGGGGTGGAAGGTCAGCATCGGTTGATAGCCCAAGGCCACAACCTGTTTGAGAAGTTCAACGCAGATATGTTCGGGCGCGCCAAATTTGGTTGAAAAATCATGCGCTGATGAACCACGATCGCGCGGCAACACGAAGCGCACAGCAATTTCAACTTCAGCGTCCGGACCCACCACATCGGCAATTTTTTGCAGCTCTTCGCGGCAGTCAACCACAAACCTTTTGCAGCCATAGATCTTGTAAGCATCATCAATTTCGCGGCGCGATTTAACCGGATTGTGATAGTGAAATTTGGCCGATGGCGAGATGCCATGCACCAGTTTCATTTCATGCACCGAGGCAACATCCCAATGCGTTATGCCAGATTTTGTCAGGGTGCGGATCACCGCCTCAGATGGATTTGATTTGACCGCAAAGGTGACAAGGCCTGGAAAGTTGTTGAGAAACATATTGGCCCGCTCAGCCAAGGCGGTGGCTGAAAAGCAAAACACCGGTTCATCAGGCTGCATGTCTTGGGCCACTGATGCCGCATTTTCGGGATGGCCATTTTTATGAGCGGACTTCAGGGCGGTAATGGTGGACATGGGCGTGCCTCAATTTTCGATTCGGTTTAATCATGGGCCTTGGTGATGACGGGCAAAAGACTGCAATATGTTGCGAATTGCTTATTTGACCGTCATAATGACGGATTGAGACTCAAAGTGACGAAACCGATGTTAACGCCAAAAGATGAGGAATTGATCAAAGTGTTGCGCGTCAATGCGCGTGAGCCTGTCGCTGCTTTGGCCCGCAAGCTGGGACTTTCGCGCACAACGGTTCAAGATCGGTTGCGCCGCTTGGAAGAGCAGGGCGTTATTGCAGGTTATACGCTAAAGCTTGCCAAGGATGAAGGTGCTCGCGGGATTGCGGCTTTGGTCACAATCTCAGTTGAGCCACGTCGGCAAATTGAAGTCGCCAAAATTCTGGCCAAATTTGCCCAAATTGAAACGTTGCACACGGTGAGCGGTAAAATTGACTTGATTGCCATGGTGCGCACCGCCACGTCAGAGGATATGGACAAGGTGATTGACCAGATTGGCGTGATTTCAGGCGTGACGGAAATTGAAACGGCGGTCATTTTGTCGACCAAAGTGGATCGCAGATAAATTGGGTTTTAGAGGATTATAATGCAAAAGATTTTAATTGTTGCTCTGCTGCTGTTGGCCTTGCCCGCTTATGCGGATCAAAGGATAGTGCCAAGCAATCCTGGCGAAGTAACCATGTCTTTCGCCCCGTTGGTTAAGCGCACGGCACCTGCCGTGGTGAATGTTTATGCCAAGACGATTGAACGGCAGCAGGCTCAGGGTGGGCCATTTGATGATCCGCTTTTCCGCCAGCTTTTCGGCTTGGGCGGCGGCTTTGGCCCGCCGCGTGAACGGGTTGCCAATTCATTGGGATCAGGTGTCATTGTTGATCCAACCGGCATCATTGTGACCAACAATCACGTCATCAAAAATGGCACGGATATTCGCGTCGCACTGGCTGACAAACGCGAGTTTTCGGCCAAGATCATTCTCGCTGATGAACGGACGGATCTTGCTGTTCTAAAGATTGATGTGGGTGACGAGACTTTGCCAGCTTTGACGCTCGGCAATTCAGATGATCTTGAGGTGGGTGATTTGGTTCTGGCCATTGGCGACCCATTCGGTGTTGGTCAAACGGTGACCAGCGGCATTGTTTCAGCCTTGGCGCGCACCAGTGTCGGCGCTAGCGACTATCAATTTTTTATTCAGACTGATGCAGCGATCAACCCCGGCAATTCCGGCGGTGCACTGGTGAACATGCATGGTGATTTGATCGGGATCAACACAGCCATTGTAACGCGTTCTGGTGGATCGGTTGGCATTGGGTTTTCAATTCCATCCAACATGGTGAAAACGGTTATTCAAGGTGCCGAAACCGGAAAAAAAATCGTTCGGCCATGGATGGGTGCAGGCTTCCAGGATGTGACGCAAGACATTGCGGACTCGCTTGGCTTTGCACGGCCTGAAGGGGCTCTGATTGTTGAACTTCATCCCCAGAGCCCGCTCGCAGTCGCGGGATTACAGCGCGGCGATGTAGTGTTGGCGATGGATGGCAAGCTCATCGACAATGCGCAGGAACTTTCTTATTTGATTGCTACGTCCAAACTCGGCGACCGTAAGCTGATCGAGTATCGGCGTGGTTCTGCATCTCGCCAGACCAGCATTACGCTGATCGCAGCACCTGAAACCACCCAGCGCAGTGAAACAAACATTACCGGTCAGACTCCGATGGCCGGTTTGGTGGTGGCCAATCTGTCTCCTGCTGTTGCTGATGAGCTGGGTCTTCCCGCAGATTCAACTGGTGTTGTGGCAGTTGATGTAAAGGACGGGCCAGCGCAACAATTCTTTCGTAAAGGCGATATCATTCTTGATGTGAACGGCCAAAAAATCGACACGACCGAAACCCTGCGCAGCGCGCTGCAACAGTCAAGCCGGCGCTGGATGATTTCGTTCATGCGGGGTGGTCGAAAAGCCTATCTGCGGCTGGGCTGATGTCAACCCTGTTTGAAGCAGCGGGCATGACAAACCAAGGGCCTCGGCCTCTGGCAGACAAGTTGCGACCTGCGAAATTATCCGATGTTGTAGGGCAAGATCATCTTGTTGGTGTCGATGGAACACTCACCCGCATGCTGGCATCCGGGCGTATTCCGTCGATCATATTGTGGGGGCCGCCGGGCACTGGCAAAACGACGATCGCACGCTTGCTGGCGGGCGAGACGGGCCTGGTGTTTGAGCAAATGTCGGCCATATTTTCTGGTGTCGCTGATCTCAAAAAGGCCTTTGAGCAGGCACGCATGCGGCGTGAGCAGGGGCGCAGTACGTTGTTGTTTGTAGATGAAATTCATCGCTTCAACAAATCGCAACAGGATTCCTTTTTGCCATATGTTGAAGATGGAACCATCACTTTGGTTGGGGCCACAACAGAGAATCCATCTTTTGAATTGAATGGCGCGCTATTATCGCGGGCTCAGGTTTTGGTTTTGAACCGCCTTGATGAAGTGGCTTTAGATGCTCTCATTGGCCGGGCCGAGATTTTTGAAAAACGGGCACTGCCATTGGATGTCGACGCGCGGGCTTCACTGCTGGCCATGGCCGATGGCGATGGGCGTTATTTTTTGAACTTGGTTGAGGAGATTTTTGCTTCCGTCCCGGAGGATGCCTTGCCGCTCTCATCTGAAGCGTTGGGCAAGGCGGTTTCCAAGCGCTTGCCGCTTTATGACAAGGCGGCAGATGGACATTATAATCTGATCTCGGCTTTGCATAAATCAGTGCGTGGCTCTGACCCTGATGCGGCGTTGTATTATCTCGCTCGGATGCTTAACGCTGGTGAGGATCCGCTGTTCATTGCGCGGCGTTTGGTGCGCATGGCCAATGAAGATGTGGGGCTTGCTGACCCCGAAGCTGTAAAACAAGCACTGGCCGCCAAAGACGTTTATGATTTTTTGGGTTCCCCCGAGGGCGAGCTGGCACTGGCTCAGGCCACAGTCTATATCGCTACGGCGCCTAAATCGAATGCGCTTTATAATGCCTTCAAAGCCGCTATGGTAGCGGCGAAAGAAACAGGTTCTGTTGCCCCACCCAAGATCATCCTCAACGCGCCCACCAAACTGATGAAAGAACAGGAATACGGCTCCGGCTATCAATATGACCATGATCAACCCGAAGCATTTTCGGGGCAAAACTATTTCCCCGATTCATTAGGACGCCGAGAGTTCTATCAACCCGTCGAGCGCGGCTTTGAGCGTGAGGTAAAAAAGCGGTTGGATTATTGGGCCAAGTTGCGGCGCGAGCGCCAATAAAAAGGCCAGAGAAATCTCCGGCCTCTCGAGTTTGCAGGGAGATGTTACTGGCGGCTTGCATCAACGCTGTATGGGCCAGCGCCTGCAACCGCAAAATAAAGAAATACGAAGCAAAAGAGGATTGCAGCTTCGCCGTGGTTGATCATCGGGAAGAAGTTTTGTGACGCATGGGCCATGAAATAGGCAACGGCCATAAAGCCCGCCAAAATGAAAGCGGTCAACCGTGTGAGCAGTCCAACAGCAATCAGCGCGCCGCCAATCAGCTCAAGCAGGCCGGTGATCCACAACATCGTAGCGGGCATTTGCGACATATCGGCATATGGGAAGCCCAAGAGCTTGGATGTGCCGTGTTCGAGGAACAACAGCCCAGTCATGATCCGCAAAGCGGAGAACAGATAGCCGGAATATTTTTCAGGGATAACGCCATTTAACATATTTGAGTCCTTATTGGTTGGTTAATGGCGTGTGAATAGCAGAAGATTTATTATGTAACAAGTATTTGCACATATTAAATTTGTGATATTTATTTCAGGGTTTCGAGGCGGGTTTCGGGTTGTTCTTTGGCCAATCTGCCGAAATAGTCGAGCGCGTAGGCAAGCGTACCTATGGCGTGGATGGTTGCACCCGAAATAGCGCACCCTCTCCCCCGTGCTTCAATTCGCGGAACTTGGAAAGGCAAAATTACTTTACCAGATTTTCTGGAACCCATGTGCGGCTCGGTGATACTCGTTCGCAAATCATCAGTTCAACATCCAACATTTTTTTGTGAGCGCGGTTTCGGGTTTCGAAATTACTAACAAAATCTGACTTAGAAAACTGCAAGAAGCAACTGCGTTTGTATCCGATCTCGAACAGGTTTGTATTCGGCATAGTTTCAAAATGATGCCATTGAGTTTCAAACATTGCCATTTAGCAAGTTCAATGCACTCTCTTCATACGCATATGCACCCAGAGATGCCAGCCGAGCCGCTTTTCCAACGGCATCCAAGCGACGGGCAAGGGTGGCGCATGCATAAAGCGCTTGTAAGACTTGGTTACTTCGAATTTTTCAAAATGTTCGCGAACCAAATTCAAGTCATAAACCCGGCTGAAGGGATTGCCCGGCCCATCGGTGTTGGTATGGATAAAATTATTTGCCTTAAGATAATTCCATAGCCCTGCTTTTTTTGCATTGTCTATGTGCGTGCGCAACATGCTCGACGGCGCATAATTCAGCAGATAAAACGGCAATAGCGCCAGCCTGCGCACCACTCGGATAGCCACCCAGTGGTTCAAAGAATGCTTCGCATAGAGCATGGCAATAAGCTCACCACCCGGCTTTAGAACTCGGTCAATTTCTTTTTGGGCCTGCTGAATGTTGGGGATGTGATGTAAAACACCATGTGAAAACACAATGTCGAAGCTGTTATCGGGAAACGGCATAGCCAATGCTGAACCCTGTACAATTTCGCCATGAGACAATTGCCGAATTCGAAACCGGGTTTTTACTCGATCAACTGCTGCAGCCGTGAGGTCAAGGCCATTATACCGCCCGCCCGCCCGCGCAATCGCTTCTGCATCAGCGCCCTGGCCAATGCCGATTTCCAACACGTTCTTGCCCTTAAAATCGATCGCCGCGAGACACTCAAGAATATGCCTTTCCTTGGAATAACGCATTGCATCGTAGCTCTGAAAAAACGTCTCAAAGTCGGTGTCAAATCGTTCTTCAATAAGTCCTTCTCCGCAAGGATGAGCCTGCCAAAAGCCTTGGATATCCAACTCGTTCATGAAATATCCTTTTCCGATTGGACCAAACCCGATGTTTCTATATTGAGCAGAAGACATATTGCCCGAGAGATTACAAGCTAGCAATAATGTAAGCGCTTTACCGTAAACAACACTGAGATGTCGTCCGGTGAATGGGCTTGAAGTACTTACTCACTCCGCCGCTTCCTTCCTCGGCCGTTTCAGCACATCCTTCAAATATTGCCCGGTATAACTCCGCGCCACTTTCACCACGTCCTCAGGCGTTCCGACCGCAACGATTTCGCCGCCGCCGTCGCCGCCTTCTGGCCCTAAGTCGATAATCCAGTCGGCGGTTTTGATGACTTCGAGATTGTGTTCGATCACCACCATGGAATTGCCTTGATCGACTAGCTCATGCAGCACTTCGAGTAGTTTTTTCACGTCATGAAAATGCAGGCCCGTCGTGGGTTCGTCCAGCAAATAGAGCGTACGGCCAGTGGCGCGTTTGGCCAGCTCCTTGGCCAATTTCACGCGCTGGGCTTCACCGCCTGAAAGCGTTGTGGCTTGCTGGCCGACCTTGATATAGCCAAGGCCCACGCGCTCGAGCGTCGTCATTTTATCGCGCACCGAAGGTACAGCGCGGAAGAAGTCAGCGGCCTCGGCCA
>JAYVXY010000033.1:0-2576 GCA_043784785.1 Aestuariivirga sp.
TTGAGCTCAAACTCTCCCGGATGAATCATCGGCAGAGACATCAGCTCGCTGTCGTTCGGCACGTGCCGGAAAACCGTTGGCCTTTTCTTCGATCCAAACATTTATATTCTCCTTATCAACGGAACAGAAATTGTCCCACAAAGTATGCTGCCGTCAGCAGAGCCAAGATGGTCATTGGCTTGTCAGTGCGGCTGCGTGGTCGCGGGCCAGAACCCTCAACTGGAAGCGACTTCCAGTTGTGGATGCGCTGAGAGGCTGGGCGATTGCGCTTTTGGTGCTCGATCAAGATGGATCTCCCATTGCATTGATCTTGGAACGCGCGCGCTCTGATGCCTGCTTAATGAGCGGATTGCTCTTGCAGGCGAATGTGTGGGCGGCATAGATCGTCTCAATTGTGGTTGCGATAAATTCAATCTGATCCTCTGCATGGATAAACTCGTCAGCCAACTCGCCAACGGCTTCACCAGCGGAAGCTGCCGCCAACAGGGCCAACCCGAAGACCGATGCCTCTTTGCTTGCCTTTTGTTCAGCGTCCAATTCTGGCTGCAAAATAAAATCAACCATTGTCATTGTCATTTTCCTTTCTGTTGAACTTATCAAATTCTTCCTGCCAGCCTTCCAGCCAAGCAGCAATTTCAGCCTTATTGAACATCCAGCTGAAATTGGTCTCCAGCCGATCGCGCCCAAGCCCAGCGCGCTTTGCCTGCGCACCAATGTCGTATGCCTTCTGCAGCTGCGCTGGGCGCTTAATCATTGGCCTGCTCCTATCATCAACTGAACATCAATGATGTTCTTGGCATTGTTGAGCTCTTCAATCATGACTGCCTTAGCTGTTGCCTGCTGCAGATTGAATTGCGGCGACAGACCTGCGTAAGATGTATCCGCTTCTTCTGGCAAATCGAAAAGCAGGTTGTTAAAATTGCGATATTTGCTGCCGCAGAAGCGGTAGTTCGCCAGACAGATCATGGCGTCCATATTGGCCCAAGTGAAGCTGGCAGCTTTACGAATGTCAAAGAAGGCCACGCGGCTGATTGCTTCCGGCGGAATGATGCCGATGTGAGCGCAGGTGCCCATTGCCTGCAATGATTCAGTCCACACGTCAGTGCCTTTGTATTGCTTCACGAGCTTGCGGTAATGACGGGTGCGCCTGATCATGTCGCCCTCGATGCGATCATGCCCGCGTCCAGCCTGCTCCAACACATCCTCGTCCGGCACAAGGTGGCGCAGATTGAGACGGCTGACGTCAATCTGGAGCACAGCAGCCTCAACGCCATTTTCTTGACCAAGCTCATTGGTGTCAATGGCATTGATGGCGAAATAGGACGGGTAAGTGTCTGTCAAATAGACATTGTCTGGGCTGCTCTCAATCGAGTGCGTCCAGTTGGACTGGCCATTTTTGCCGCGCGGCTTAAGCCCATGGCTCATGGCTGCCAGCGCATTGTATTTGCTAGTGCCATGATAGAGGAATTTTGGAAGAGTCATCGGTCACCTATGGCATCAAAAAGAATTGATTCAATTTCGTCTGCAGCAAGCTCGCATGCACTCTCAAAGCCATCAGCATATTCAGTGCTGCGCTCATCACGGCCTGTTGCGATCTTGATTTTGCGAAGGCGCTCAGAAAGCGCCCGGAGTTCGGAATCAATATTGGTCATTTCATATTATCCTTATCAAACTCAGCCCCTATGCGCCAGCAAGTGGCAAAAGAAAACAGAAATCTTTCACGATTGGATTGTCACTTTGGTTTAATGGTCTTTCTGTCCCATTCAATTTGATAAGATTCTGGCGTTGGTTGCGGCAATTCGCAAGTCAAAAGTGCGCGCAATTCCTCAAGCGCCTCGCCGTATTGCGGCCCGCTGTAGTCCATCCCGTGCACGTGCATGAACACGCCGGCATTCTCGATGTGTGGCTGGCACTCGTCTAGCTTGGCAACTAGCGCCAGCCCCGCCTCCCTCATCCTCTCGACCTCGGCATTAAGCCGGGCGATGGTGGCGGTAAGTTCGTTCGACCGCTCCCACCAAAAGTAAGAGATCATCTGATCGGTCAGTTCGTCGTCGATGCTGTCCATCTTGGCTAAGTCGATTGGCTTTTCGAGCAGCGCGTCGCGCTCTTCCCGTAGTTCGGCGATGGTGGCGGACTGTGCTTCGATGCGGGTGAGCGCGTCGGCAGCGGCTTCGGCGTCGTAACTCTTACCGACTGTCGCGAGCTGGGCGTAGAGCTTCGTCAGCCGTGCTTCCAGCAACCCCCGCGCGTCAATCCGCTCGAAGTCAGCCGGATCGACCTCGACAATGCCGTCATGGTCTGAGGGGGTGCGGGTTTCGTTGGTCATAGCCGCTTGTCCGCGAAATCGACGACAGCACGGCAAGCGGTATAGACGAGCCAAACGGGGAAAATCAGGATCATCTGCCACACTGGCCGCAAGTCACGGACGCGCCCGCGAAATTGAACAGACCCGCCGAACAGCATAAGGTGAACCCACTTCATCACATCATCTCCCACGGTTTCAGCTCCATGCTGCGATTTTCACAGCAATGGCGGCAATGAACGCCACCACGACGCCGACAAGCATCCAGAAAAAT